>CAYNWE010000100.1:0-3612 GCA_964400855.1 uncultured Candidatus Saccharibacteria bacterium | reverse complement strand
TACTAAGACTAGCAAACTTGAGACTTCACGACTCGCTCACGAACTACGTGTAATACAACAAAGACTCGAGAAAGGTGACTATCAACGGTTTAGCTACACAAAAAATACATTCGACGTCCCCAATCGTGCTCGTGATTTCTTTACAGAACTAGAGTTTTATTGTCATCTCGGAGAGACATGGGCAGCTATATTAGGGCAACTAGATATTGCTGACCATACAAAAGTAGCTGATTTGTGTCCGGGATATACACCAAAAGTGGAACTTGGATTGTTCTATAGCAACTTCAAAGGAGAGGTAGTTGTTATTGACACAGATGACGATTCAGTAAGACAGCTACAGAAGTTCATGGCACTGTTTCGGCCGCAATTCAAGATATCAAAGAATATTCTAAATCTATTTACCGATACAGCTGATAGCTACGACGTCGTTCTAGGTAACCATATCATTGATGACCTCATTCTATATTATTACTCACAGAAACAAGGCATACCACTGGCCAAGCTCTACGCTGAAGAAAATACGATGGTGACGCTTTGGGAAGATCTACTGACCCACAAAGATAGCTCAATAAAAGAAATCACACCTTTAATTACTAAAATCTTGTCAAAACTGGTCGCAGTAAATGGGTATCTGTGCCTCTCTCAGTACCCAAGCTATATGGAACGAATGCTTGGCATTGCTGACGCACCTACCTTCAGCAAAAATATTTTGATCAACATTTCACATGCGCTAAAAGAGCAAGGCTTCGTATCCGAGCATGAAAAAATAGAACAGGCATTTACAGACTACAAAGGTCATTTCACAGCTGACGATTGCATACTACTTAGAAGAGAATTTTAAACTTGAACTACATAGATACAGAATTTTCTCGCTTAACATTTAATGCAAGACTTCTTCTGAAAGAACTACACAGCCGAGGGGTGTCTTTACAGTGCTTAGGGAAGTCATTAATAATAAAAGCTTCTTTTCAAGACCACGTTGAGCTTTTGTATGACGTTCAAACAAATCTCATGCCGTATCCAATAGGGCTAATTATTGACGATAAATTTTATACCAAACGTCTCATGCAAAAACTTGATTTCAAGGTTGTAGCAGGCCAAGCATACAACTATCAGCACATAGATGACGCGCTAGATTTTGCAGACATGCTCGGTTATCCAGTGGTATTAAAGCCGACAGTTGGTTCACACGGAGAACATGTTTATGTCGCGATACAGTCGAGAACGAGGCTCCTTGAATGTATAAAATCATCTAAAGCTCACGTTAACGGAAATGGAAATTTTCTTATAGAAAGCTACTACCGCGGGAATGAATACCGCCTTTTTGTCACAAAAAATAATTATTTTGCAGCGGTTGCTCGCACTCCAGCTTCAGTCACTGGGGATGGAAGTAGCACAATAAAACAGTTAGTCACTAACGAAAACTACCGTCGTATGAACCCAAGAAACACCTGTTTATGCGAAATTAAAATAGACGAAACAGTCACTACGTATTTACAGGAAAATAACCGTACACTTGAGAGTGTTCCAGGGCGAAACCAAAGAGTTTTTTTACGCATGAATTCGAATGTATCCACGGGAGGGAACTGTCACGACGTGACGAAGCTCGTACATCCGAGCATTATAGAGCTTGCACATACTATTCGTGAAAAGCTTTCTGTACCATTTATTGGTATAGACCTTTTGTGCGATTCTATAGCTGACCCGTTAAACGACTATGCTATTTGTGAACTTAACAGTGCTCCAGGTTTATCACTTCATATGATGCCTGAATCGGGCGTACCGCAAAATGTCGCTTCTGCCGTAGTAGACGTCCTGTTCCCGGAGACAAAACAATGAAAAATCCCTCAAAAGCAACAATTAAACCAATACTAGCTGCTATTAATCGTAAAGGTGGTAGCTATGAGAGAGTGTATGACACCGACTCATTTATCGTCCACTACAAGGGTACGACTTTCTATCTGCTCGAAGATATGACTCCAGCAGTGTCACTTCTTTACGGAAATTTTGTTGCAAATGATGTATACGTACGTGAAATTCTACAATCCGCTGATATCAACTACGGACAAGCAACCAACGTCAAAAGTAACTATCAGATTTTAATAACGAAAAACGACTATATATCCGTTATGCAAGATTCAGAAGCAGTTCTACCTCAGAAGTGCACAGACAAACAATGGGACAGCTTTCAGCGTATAGGGCATAAAGTACTCCAGGCATTTCCTCAAGCAAAATACCTCTGTTTTGAACTAGCTTATGCATCAAACAAGCATGATTATTATATTCACAATGTTTCATTTGACGTTAATGTACATTGCGACAAGTCACTATTTAAAAACAATGAATCCGAACCTTTCGCTGACGTTTTTACAAATCTTATTTTAGAGTCTGCGGACCTTCATAGTGAACAAGCAGTGTAGTATACTAAAATAGAATTAATTTCAAAAGTATGACAGAAAAAGACTTATCTCCAGAGAGAGCATTTATAGTAGATGACCAAGTTCGTAGACGAGCTGAGGCTATTGTACTGTTGATGGGCCGTGACTATAACATGAGCGTTGGAGTTGGCGCGCCAGGAAGTGGATGGCATTGGGATTTTGCAAACAACCATGTCAACATGGATCCAATAGACCTCGCCAATGACCATGAAGACGTGATAAAAGGCGTCGCAAGTCATGAAGGTAACCACAGGTTTGCATCTAGAGCAGAGCATGTACAAGATTTATGGAGAGAACCAGGGTTCGCCTTTGGTTTTAATGCTGTTGAAGATCCTCGAGTGAACGAAGCAGGCATGCATTATAGACCTGGGACAAGAAATTGGATAAAGGCATACATTGAAAAGGACCTCAGCGAAGGTGGCGGGCTTGACTATCAACACCTTAAAGAAGACGCCACAGGTAAACTTGGCTACGTCCCTAAACATATGCAGTGGGGGGCAGAAATAATCCGTTATTGGTACAAAAAGGAACTTGCCGACGACAGATTGGCACCAGAAGATATAGAACAATTTCTTAACGAAATTCCCGATGAAGCTGTTCGTGAAACCGTCAAATCTACCGTCGATAAATTCGAAGAATTTTACCGCGCTATACCAGATTCAAAAGATGAAATACAGGTTCAGCGCAGTGCGAAACGAAGTTGCGATATTTTCAAAGACTCAATCTGGCCAGAGTATAAAAAACTAGTTGAACAGTCATTTGACGATCAGTCTATAGTAAAAATGCTCGAAGACATGATGAATAACGATCAAGGTCAGTGGCAACAGGGGCAACAAGGAAAATCAGGTTCCTCACCAAACATGAGCGATCTTCCACAAGATGTACAAGACGAAATAAAGAGAAAAGTAAAAGAACAAAAGCAGAAAAATGAAAGCGGCAACCAGTCGAATGACGATGGCAACGACGCATCCGAACAAGGGGCGAATAACGATCAAGGGTCAGGCAGCGGACAGCAACAAGGAAGTACAGCTGATAATGCTGAAACATCAGGACAAGGTCAAGACCAATCGACGGAGGCCAGTCCATCAGACGGTGAAGGCAATGACGATAGTTCATCAGGTCAGATTCCTTGGGATCAACTTTCAGATGAGGCTAAAAAAGCCGCTAAAAAAGC
>CAYNWE010000099.1:0-3657 GCA_964400855.1 uncultured Candidatus Saccharibacteria bacterium | reverse complement strand
GCATAAAAACTCGAAAAAGCAACTCAGTCAGTGGGGCTCCATAGGTGTAAAATATTGACAAGTATGGTATAATATACTTTAAATCATGAGTAAAATTGCGAAATTAACAGGGAAGTTGCCCTTTGCTGGTCGTTCTTTAGTAGAGAACTCAGCACTCAACGCTATCTGTGAGCGCGACAACCCAAGTGAGAAGACAGCAAAGTGTTTGCGTGCTGCTGGTTTTTTGGCTGTATTCGCAGGGTTGCATGGCATGCAAGCAAAACTCGGCTTTGGCGACCTGATGTATGACACGCAGGAAATTAGCGACCAAGGGCTGAATGTGCAGAACGCGGTAGAAACAACTGTTTCGGGCTTATACACGTTAGCAAATACAATGGTCACCTATACGCAACTAGAAATTTCTGGACGCGTTATGAAGAATTATCTTCGTTTCCGTTCACAATTCAATAAGGGTGAATACATTTCAATGCCAGATAGACAATATGAGCCGCATAGTGCTTTAGCAGAAGAGCTCGTCGTGACCTCCATTGGTCAGGTGGTGTTTATGTCGATGTTTGACAGAGGAATTAACTAGTCAACAACTATGTCACTAGAAGTAAACGCACCCGTCACAGAGTTCATGAATGCGGTAGAGCAGTCTGGTATCAGGCTGTGTCTCGAACTTAAACAAGCGTTAACTAAGGACTATGTTCGTGAAGTTCTCGATACGCCAACGCTTCTACATAACGGGTATCGTCAGGCGACAAGCCTAAAATTTGGCGGAGTAAATGAAATAAAACTAAGCAAGGGAGGCAAACTTGATAAAGAGTTTATCCCAAAACTTAATCCTGAAGCTCTCGCACTATCACAACTTATTGGTATCGTGCGTACAGATCCATCTCCTGACATACCGCACTACAAAACGAGTCTAAAAGCGCGGAAACAATGGTCTTTTACTTGTTCAGATGCTGAACCGAGATTTCATAATGCAATGCGAGAGCTGAATGGTGCATGGGTAGACTATGATAGATCAAAGTGGGTAGACATAGTCGTCGACAAAAACGATGAGCCGATTTTTATCAAAAAGCGCAATGATCAGCCGACAGCACTTGGCCTCAGAGATGTGTTGGTCAGGGGCAGACGCATTCCTGCAGGGACAATCTTTGACTTAGGGTTGTATGATTATTTTGGGGGTAGCGCTGATGCTAAAAAACGCAAGGTCCATGTAGATGGCTCAGACGCAAAAGTGTCAATCTACCAAGAGTCTGCAATTCGTTCAGTCTCACCAATCCGTTTAAGTATGTGGTTTCACGAAACACCAGAAGAACGCGCAGTGTTCACGCACACAAAAGCCATAGACGACCCAAACCGCAGTCATCTCGTAGAGACAAGCTTGCAAGATTTTACGAACGCCGCCCGCCTCGTTATCGCGCAAGCGTAACCGCGGCACTCTATTTATTGCGTCAGAAATAATTGACTGAATAATATTGACCGGCGAACAATTTTGCAGTACATTGAAAGAGTATTATTCAAAAATACAAACAAAAACAAAAATAAAAAGAGGAGAATAGTTTGTTATGAACATTCTATTTGTGACTGTAGTATCAAAAAGAAAATCGCAAGGCAGCACGCTTCCATAAGCGCTGAAATCAAAATAAGCCAGCTTGCCAGCTAGAACCTCTGTTCTATAAAGGCAAGTTCATGCACTACTGTATGCACTCATTCCCAGTAGTTAAGTGCCCCTATGACTACATTTATTCGACCTACACAAGGTCAGATAGTGGTTGCGCGAAAATTATTCCGCAGTCAGTCGGCTTAGTAGTGCCAAAATAAATGAGTATGGGACCCACCAAGAGAAGTCTAAGGCTAAAGTGTTCTAAAGTTGGAAGACTGAAAAGCTGCTACATTATTTGTATTCACAATAGCGAAACGCCAGTACGAACCGGATTACTCACTAGATGGCGGTTGCTGGTGAAACTCAGGAAGTACAACTGCAGCTGCGCCTGTTGTTAGTACTCCAAAAGCAAAATCAACAATATCTGGCGTACTTTGACTCACTTTATAATCACCAAAAAGGCGCAGCCCGTACCTAGTCTCTACTGCGGCGTTTATTATTGTGCCCACGGCAAGCCCCGCGACTAACATGGCCGATTTTGTCCGTTCTTCATCGACATAACTTTTTGGACCAAGTTCTCGTTTTTGTCTAATTATGGATAATCTAGCTGCCATACTGCCAACTATGTATCCAGGGTAAAGCCCATAGGCTACGTTGCTTATATGATCAATAATATCAAACGGTTCAGGCAGTTTATCCCTAAGCCCCGGGGCATCTTTGATTAGGTAAGCTAGAGGTACAGCAGCGGCTGTAGCAATAATCCTCTTTGTTGTTACTCGAAACTGGGCTTGTTCTAGAGGTGTTTCTGCCATCGACATATTATATATTATAACATAATAATTATTAAAAAACAATAATTATCAGAAATACTAGGTATAGTAAGAAGTGTGCTACCCTGAGAATATGGGAAAAATCAGCCACGACAGCGAAACCCCGGCACATGGCCAGCAAGTTATTACCGCTTGCGCATTTATCACACATGACTTCGACGGGGTGACAAAAGTTTTTTTACCCAAACGAGCAGCTAGTAAGAAATTTTTACCGGGCGTATTCGAACTTCCCGGTGGGCATATTGAATACGGCGAAGAAATAGAAGATGGGTTGAAAAGGGAAGTGCGTGAAGAGCTCAACAAAGACATAGAGCTAGGTGACCCCTTCGCGGTGTTTACCTATGTAAACGATGTCAAAGGTTCACATTCTATAGAAGTCGTCTATTTTGCAAAATGGGTAGGGGGCATAGAAGATATAACTCTAAACCCCGAAGACCACTCAGAATACGCCTGGCTATCAGAGCAAGACGTCAAAGTCCGCCGATCTGAAATAGTCCCAGAAAGCCAAGTGCAGTATTCAGGCGAAGACGACCCAGAATACCTCGCCATCCTCAAAGGCTTTGAAAAACTAAAAGCTTAAATAGTGGCTAATTAAGTTTGCGTTGTTATCTAGGTGGCAGTGTCACGTGTTTGTACGATATTTTGATATCGCCTAGGCCGCTAGCGCCTAAAGCGTTAAGTAGCCCTTCGTGGTAAGCCGGTGGGAGCTCAATGGATGGTGCGAGGAAAATACGAAGCCCATTATCTAGACGCTCAATCTCACTTAAACCATGTACCCCACCGGGAGTGCTTTCAAGGTAGTCGATAGTATGGTCGAGTGCTGAATCAACTCTTTCGTTCATAGTATCTCTGTTGTCCATAGCATCATTATACAATCGAAATAGCACAAAGTGAACAACGTAGTCACTTACGATGACTTATAGATACACGCATATTTACTTCGACGAAAAGCTAGATTCAGACTACATGCAGGCATTGCAAACAACCGTGGACCCACAAGCGCCAATAGATCAAAAAGTCACATTTGCGGATGGGATCTCAGAAAAATATCAAGCTCAAATCTCAAGTTTATTGACCGCTATAAAAAAAGTATAAATGATAGGATAAGCATTTATAATAATATTATTGACATAAGCATAACATTATGCTAATATTTAAATAGTTTCGTAAGAAACAAATACGAAAAAGAGGGTAATATGGCTCGAAAGAGCCATAAGATGAACCCTCTTTTTC
>CAYNWE010000098.1:0-3681 GCA_964400855.1 uncultured Candidatus Saccharibacteria bacterium | reverse complement strand
CGGCCGCAAGGCCGTCTTTGTATTTAAAGTATGCCTTATTTAACATATCTAATGCAATACTTCAGAGCTCTAAATTTAAAGAAAGTTATATTAATTTCGTATTCCTCATCTATCAACTATCATTCCTTAATCCTCCAAAAAGTGCTACACTTTTTGTATGAGATTGGTGGCCCTATATCGTACAAATAGTGAACAAGCACGACCTATGTATGAATTTATCGAAATGTTTCGCCGTCGTTACCCAGATAAACAGGTACAAGAGCTCGACTTAGACACGCGTGACGGAGCTGCAGAGGCCACATTATATGGTGTTACCCAGTATCCAGCAATCATTGCCACAGCAGTAGACGGCCGAGTACTAGGGCTCTGGGAGGGCTTACCACTGCCATTAATAGATGAAGTCGCAGGGACCGTGGTTGAATATCAAGGAGTAACGGTGTAGAATCATATGGTAAGAGCACTTTACCGCGGTAAATGAGTGGCTATCAACCACGAAGCTCTAGGGAAGAAAGAACGACACAAGTTACTAGTAGACCCCTACGTGAATCTGCGTAAAAGATAAATCAAGCGAAAGCACGAGATGGTACCGTCCACTTACAAAAGGCAAGTAGACTCTCAGCAACATATAAGCTGAGATTTTTTATTTTCAGGCATAGTAACGTAATACGGAGGTCAAAACCGTGAAATACCGATCAGGAACTCGCAGAAAAGCAATCGAATACGAAAAAGACATCGTCAAGTATTGGAAAGAAAATAATATATTTGAAGAGTCTGTTAGTCAGCGTTCAGAAGCAAACAAGTACGTATTCTACGACGGTCCTCCATTTATTACGGGTATTCCGCATCATGGCACCCTGCTTAGCTCTGTCGTCAAAGATGTCGTCCCGCGTTTCTGGGCAATGCAAGGCAAGCGCGTCGAGCGCGTATGGGGCTGGGATTGTCACGGCTTGCCGGCCGAAGTCTTTACTGAAAAGAAGCTGGGCATAGTAGACAAGCGGGACATCGGGACTAAGATAACACTTGAAGAATATGTGACGACGTGCCGTGACAACATGGTTGCGACAGGGAGCTTATGGGAAAATACAATCGACCGCATAGGTCGTTGGGTTAATTTCCGTGGCGCCTACAAGACAATGGACAAAGAATACATGGAGTCTGTATGGTGGGCGTTTAAGACGTTGTATGAAAAAGGCAAAATCTACGAGGGCGAAAAAGTACTCATGTACTGTACACGTGACGCAACGCCACTTGCCAAGGCTGAAATCGCCATGGACAATAGTTACCAGGACGACACAGATCCAAGCATCTACGTAAAGTTCAAAATTAGTGGGTTCAACGCGCATCAAAATAAAACTTCAACAGCCTCTGGTACCGGTCAGGCTAACGACGATGTTTACTTAGTTGCATGGACAACAACGCCCTGGACACTCCCGTCAAACAGCGCAATTGCTGTAAATAAGTCTATAAAGTATGCAGAAGTTCTATACAAAAACCAAACACTAATTATAGCTGAAAAGCTAGTTGCAAAAGTCATGACAGACGAAAAGCATCAGCCGCTTGAATACAAAATTTTGAAGACAATCAAAGGCGAAAGCCTTGTCGGACTTACATATGAGCAGCCGTTTGGTTTAGCACTTGACCACAAAAATGCCTTCAAAGTGTGGCATGCAGATTTCGTGACGGACGAAGACGGGACAGGTATTGCTCACGAGTCTCCGGCATATGGCGAAGACGACTATGCGCTTGCAAAGGCAAACGACATCCCATGGGTTATGTCCACAGACGAAAATGGCTTTTTGACCATGAGTGAGTGGCAGGGTCAGAATATCTGGGAATCGAACAAGCAGATTGCGAAAGATATCATGGCCTCAGGTGTTGGGCTCAAGATAGAGTACATCACGCATAGCTACCCGCATTGCTTTAGGTGCAACACGAAGCTTATGTATAGAGCGGTGCCGAGTTGGTTCCTCGATATTGACGGCCAACGAACTGAGATGCTTGAACAGAACGGTAACGTCAACTGGCACCCAGACCATATTAAACACGGCAGATTTGAAAAGACGGTACAGTCAGCTCCAGACTGGAACATAAGTCGTGATAGATTCTGGGCAACTGCAATGCCAGTGTGGAAGGGGATTGACGCGGATGGTGTCGAGCATATTAAGGTTGTGGGGAGCTACGCTGAACTCAAAGATCTTTCAGGTGTCGAGCTAGAAGATTATCATCGCCCATGGATAGATGATGTCACATTTACAATAGAAGGGGTGAAATATAAGAGGATAGAGAAGGTATTGGACTGTTGGTTTGAATCAGGTAGCATGCCTTTTGCACAGTTTCATTACCCATTCGAAAACGTGCAAGAATTTGAACAAAACTACCCCGCAGACTTTATTGTTGAGTATGTCGCGCAGGTTCGAGCGTGGTTCTATTATATGCATGCAGTCAATGTTGGCTTGTTTGGTACTCATTCATACAAGAATGTGATTGTCACTGGGACGATTGCTGGCAATGATGGCCGCAAGATGAGCAAAAGCTTCGGTAACTATACCGACCCGAACGAACTAATGGATACGTACAGTGCTGATGCGCTTCGGTTCTTGTTTGTCAGTTCGTCGCTTATGAATGGTGAGGACGTCGCATTACTGGACAAGGATGTTGCAGATATATCACGAAAATTAGCGATGGTGTGGAACGTTTATGACTTCTTCACGCTCTATGCAGAAGTCGATAAATGGGACTCTTCAGATGCGTTAGTAGACCCAACTGATCAGTGTCAAAATGTGCTCGATTTGTGGATTTTGTCTAAGATGCACACACTTATTAATGATGTAGAGAAAGCAACAAAAGATTACAATTTACAGTTTGCAAGTCGTGCTATACTTCCTTTTATCGACGAGCTGAGTAATTGGTTCGTGCGTCGCTCACGCAAACGTTTCTGGAAGTCAGACGACGACAAAGATAAACAAAATGCGTACAAAACATTGCACTATGTTTTGGTGCAGCTTGCACACGTCATGGCGCCATTCACGCCATTTATGGCCGAAGAATTATATCGTAACTTGACCGGTGAAAAATCAGTGCACTTACGAGATTGGCCAGCAGCAGGTCATGTGAACGAACTTGTCGTGTTGCAGATGGATGCGGTGCGAGAAGTAGTGAACGAGGGGCTTGCATTGCGTTCACGCTCTGGTATTAAAATCAGACAGCCATTATCTTCTATTAAAGTGACAGGATACGCTGACCTTGGGCCAGATATCGATGGATATCTAAAGATTATTGAAGAAGAGTTAAATGTGAAAAAGGTCATCTGGAAGACTGTCGGCGATAAACTGATTGAACTTGACACGGAACTGACACCAAAACTGAAGCGTGAAGGTATAGCGCGTGAACTAGTAAGAGCAATCCAACAAGCACGTAAAGACGCAGGCTTGCTTGTGGATGATCGCATCGTACTGTCAATTGTGTCGGCAGATGAGCTGATAACCACTTCTGTCTCAGACTATGCTGACTACATCACCGAAGAAACACTTGCAACGAAGCTAGTTGCATCACTAGATAATCCTCTCTATGAAACAGATAAAAAGCTTGGCACGAATAGTTTTACAATCGCCCTAAGCAAATCCTAAAATTATAAGTACTCTTAAGCACTTATTTAATTGAAAATTAATCAATGCAGGTGGC
>CAYNWE010000097.1:0-3768 GCA_964400855.1 uncultured Candidatus Saccharibacteria bacterium | reverse complement strand
GGATTCTCCGAACCTACCGAAGATGAGATAAACGCAGGGGACACACAAAAACAACCAAATGAGGTGAGACAAGAAATAGATGAAACATCGACACAGACTACAGTAATTCCTGTAATAACATTCGCAGAGCAACTAAACGGAAATCTTGAGGTCGGCTCATTTATTAGCGGCGTCTACGAAGAAGGGGGAACCTGTGAACTAGTAGCGACACAATCTGAAAAGACTGTTACCAAAACAAGCCCTGCTTTTAAGAATGCTCGTTCGACAGACTGTCAGGCACTCATGATACCCGTTACCGAACTCAGTACAGGAGAATGGCAAATAACCATAAAATATACGTCATCTACCTCTACGGGTACTTCGGAAGCAAGAAAGGTAACCATTAACTAGCATGCTAAAAAGGCTATTAACATTAGTTGTATTCCTTGCGCTTGTTACTGTTCACAGTTTTTCAAGTAGCGGTCAAGCTTCTGCGCTTAGTGGAAGTGAGTTTAACGCTGGTAGAATTATGGATGACAGTATTTTCTTTAACGGCACTACAATGAATACTGGTGACATTCAAGCTTTTTTAAATGCTAAAATGCCAAGCTGCGACACAAATGGCACTGCGATTTACTCTGGCAGCACAACAAGAGCTCAATACGGAGCATCTCGAGGGTACCCGGCACCATATACCTGCTTAAAGGACTACTCACAGCAAACGACAACGAAATCTCCAGACGCATATTGCGCAGGTCATACCGCTGGAGTGAAGTCCTCTGCTCAAATAATCTATGAAGTAGCACAAAGCTGTGGTGTTAACCCGCGCGTTCTGATCGTACTACTACAGAAGGAGCAGTCGCTTATAACCGATGAATGGCCATGGAGCATCCAATATCGTAGCGCAACAGGTTACGGCTGCCCTGATACCGCTCCATGTGACGCGGAGTATTATGGCTTCTTTAACCAAGTCTACGCAGCAGCTCGAATCTACAAATACTATGCCGCTAATCCAACTTTTTTTAACTATCGAGCTGGAAGAGATAATTATGTTCTATACAATCCAAACACCGCATGTGGTGGCTCTAATGTATTTATTCAGAATCAGGCAACGGCTGGATTATATATCTACACCCCGTACCAACCAAACACTGCTGCATTAAATAACTTATATGGCTCAGGAGATTCTTGCAGTGCATATGGTAACCGCAACTTTTGGCGAATGTATAATGACTGGTTCGGTTTTACTATTGGTAACGGATACGAATTCGTTGACGCGATAAATCCACCCAGCACGCTCCTTCCAAATGACGTTGTTGGTGCAAGAATTCGGATAAGAAATACTTCTGGCACAACCTGGTATAGCGATGGAAACGTCCCCACGGGACAGCATGCATTCAGGCTCGCTACTTTTGGGTATCAGAATACACCATACGGAAACACCGGCGACCCTAATTGGCTCGGGACAAAAAATCAAATCAAGATGAAGGAAACGAGTGTTGCGAACGGAGAAATAGCAACTTTTGAACTCTCTTTTAAAGCTCCATTACAGCAAGTAAATAATTACTTAACCCAATTTACTCCGGTGTATGATGGAGCTAATTTCCTCCCTTACATTGGGCTCTCTTTTACCACTACGACCCCTGCTCCTATTTTTGGCTACTCTAAGGTTGCATCGTCAGGCTTCACTTCTAACATGCCAACAAATTACATAAGGCCTGTTTCATACACTATCCGCAATACAGGAAATATCGTGTGGTGGGGCGAGAGCGGAACAATGCCTGGATCTTCGCCTACAAGACTCTACACTATTAACCCAGCATACCATTCTTCAATTTTCTATCATTCTTCAAGCTGGCTGGCAAGCAATCAGTTATCTATAGCCCAGCCTGGAGCCTTAAGACCTGGCCAAGATGCCCATTTTGGTTTTAGCATTAAGACACCAACCACGCATGGTATATACAGTGAAGATTTCGGCTTGATAATTGATGGGGTTTCACCATATCCAGTGACCGAACAGATAAAGCCTACGATAGAAGTTGCTGACTACGCATACTCACTGGTAAGCTCTAATCTTCCTGCTACACTAAACCCTGGTCAAAAGTATGACGTAACTATTGTTGCCCAAAATACGGGAACGGCAACGTGGTATGCGGATGGAAGCACGCCACCAGGAATCTCCCCAGCCCGCATGATTACAGCAGGCTACTCAAGCCACCCGTTACGAGACATGACTGATACAAGGTGGATTAATAACAGCCAAATTAAAATGACGACCGCATCAGTTGCGCCAGGTGAAAATGCTGAATTCAAATTCACCTTCCAAACCCCCCTCAACAGTACATCTGTAACGAGCGATTTCAAGATTATTCTTGATGGGGTCTACATGATGTCTGGGCTAATACAAAAATCAACAAATGTACCTGCCTTACAGTATTCATACCAGCACATCGGCGGAAATCATCCAGCGCTAACGCCGCTATCTACTGGCCAAATAACAACAGGGAAATTAATTCTTCGCAACACATCAAACTTCGTTTGGTATAGCGACACAAGTCGACCAACGCAGTTTAGCGGTGGATCAGTTCGAATGGTTATGACAGACCCGTATTATAGGCAAAGCAGTTTCGCAAACTCAGTAGATGCGGCATGGCTTGGTACGCAAAACCAGATAAAGATGACGACGAGTATTGTAAATCCAGGAGAGAATGCAGAATTTGATTTCACCTGGAAAGCACCTTTGCAGTCAGGGTCATACCGGGATAAATTTAGCCTTGTGCTGGACGGTTACGGTCTCTTTCCTTTCATCGGTATGGAACTCACATCAACAGTGCAGTAGTCGTAGCCTCGTATTGTATACTGAACAAATGAAATCCAGACAACCACTCGTATATGTCGTCATCCTAAATTGGAATGGGCTCAGTATGACGAAAAAATGTCTTTCAGACCTTCATGCTCAAACATACCAAAACTATAAAGTCGTTGTTGTGGACAATGGGTCTACCGACAGCTCTATAGAGTGGCTTTCAGGACAGCAATTTCATCTCGTACAAAATAGTAAAAATCTAGGGTTCGCACGTGCAATTAATCAGGGTTTTAAAATTGGGGTCGAAGAACATGCGAAGTATGTTGTTTCGTTAAATAACGACGTAGAACTAGACAAGAATTGGCTGCATTATCTTGTGGAAGGAATGGAGAAGAGCCCATCTTTCGGATTTGCACAGGGAGCGAGCATGACGCAGGACAACAAACAGCTCTATGATAGTACTGGCATATACCTAGAGAAAGGATTCATACCTAACCAACGCGCGCTTTATAAAGAATCGCCTTGTCTAGAAATACCAGCTATCGGTCCAAACGCCGCTGGTGCGATATACCGAGTAAGTATGTTGAACAAAGTTTGCTATAAAGACCATGAATACTTCGATAGGAGATTTTTTGCGTACGTAGAAGATGTTGACTTTAATTTACGCTGCACGCTTAGAGGCTTCAAATTAGGTTATATAGAAAAATCCATTCTCTACCATAAAGGATCTGCTACTGGAAACAGGATAGCAAAAAGAAAAATGTTCTGGGGTGCAAGAAATATGGTTTGGCTTATATATAAAAATGCACCTTACGGGGTATTTAGGACTAATTTTAAGATAATTATCAAAAGCCATATTGCAAACTTACAGTTCTTATTTAGAAACCAGCCAAAAAATTTTATGCCTTATGTAGCTGGGCTCATCTCCGGACTAGCTGGATTACCGCTTTTCATAGCAAAAAGACGCAATAACTTAAAACAGA
>CAYNWE010000096.1:0-3826 GCA_964400855.1 uncultured Candidatus Saccharibacteria bacterium | reverse complement strand
CTTGTAGAGGATGATGACAGTCTTGCGTCAGTGTATCTCACGCGTTTTGAAGCTGAAGGTTTTATTGTCAAACGAGTCCCAAATGGTGAAGACGCCTTAGCTGCAACGATCGAATACCGCCCAGACCTTATCTTGCTTGATGTCATGATGCCAAAAGTGTCTGGCTTCGACGTGCTTGATATTTTACGCAACACACCTGAAACAGCAAACGTGCAGGTCGTGATGTTGACTGCATTGTCACAAGAAAGCGACAAACAGCGGGCAATGGACCTCGGAGTTGACGATTACCTCGTGAAGTCACAAGTGGTGATTGCCGACGTGGTTGACCGCGTCAAAGCTCATCTAAATATGTAAAGTCAGTAGTCAGTAGTCAGTAGATAGTAGAGGCCTCGTAAGGGGCCTCTTTTTTGTAACAAGCATAACTACATTGACATATTAGCAATTTTTTGCTATAGTTACATCTGTAAACAACTAAAATAAAAAAACAAAAATTATGACTGAGCTATCTGAAAACCCATCACTTGTCCCCAAGCCAGAGCAGTACTATGGAACCACTCACGCAGACGCTGTAAATAACTTCGTTTTACGTCATGGCGGTGTAGAAATTGAGCCGAATCGAAGTGAGTGGATAAAGGCTCAATATGATAGTGCATTTGAATATGCAAAAGAACATAACGATGACGAGGAGGGCATATACGTTGAGTTGCATAAAACAAAATCGGGTGAGTATATCCCAGTTGTTGCCGTCGAAGATATGAGTTACTACGGTAACGGTAATTTTGGAACGGTTAGTGAGTATTCTGGTCATAACCTTGCACAAATTTATCATGACGAGGAGACGAGTGATGATATGAGATTTGCAAGTAATCGCCCAAAGCTCGTTCAAGCTGGCTTTTATGGTCTCGTAAGTGAAACAGGAATCGGTGAATACAGAACAACCGACCCACCCCCTCCTCCTATTGTGAGGGGTCGATTACGTGAAGTAGATGGTAAGAAAGTCGTATCTATAAAGAAAGCGTGGCTCACCGAAAGAGGTGAACAAGGAATGAGTACAGGCGAATTTGTGTATGCTTTTTCACAACTTGATACAGGTGTAGAGCTCATAGACGCCGATAAAACGGTGACAACTGTGCGTTATGAACAGAGCTCTGAAATTATGAACGTTGCTCACAGAACTGACTTTGTGAGCATACCAAAAGAGCGACGATCGGGTGACGTCGGAAAGCCATTGATGGCCTTGGGCGCGATCACTCCGACCTTGCGCACGAAAAACAATATCGACGAAAAAGCGATCACCATAAAGGAGGGAATAGGACTAAAATTTAATTGGTTAGAGGGCTATGCGCGCAAGCACAGCGATTTATATGAAGCCGCCGATATTGATCAAGACATGTTTTTAGTTAAAATCGGTTCCGATACAATGAAAGTAGGTGGGTTCCTTGATTATCTTGATGATGAACATGACACTCCTCGAATGCTTGTACGAATAGAATGTGGCCCATCCACATTAAACACATTGGCCAGTGATATTGATAGGATTAGAGATACTATTGACGTATACCTCAAGGATTTATACGGCAGGGAAGTATCAGTCTCACTACTGCATCGAGTCGATGAAGATCATGCGTATAAGCAGCTCGATGTGGCAAGTCAACCTAAAGCATAACTACATTGACATATTAGCAATTTTTTGCTATAGTTATATCTGTTAAGTACAAAAATAAAAACTATGTCAGAACAGCTAACCCATGCCCCTCCTGATGCCAGCAAAATGTATGGCCATGATTTTCAATCTGCGAATATTGCATTTCAAGCTGAAAATTTTTCTAATAAAAGTCCAGAGACTACAGGGAGCGTGGCATACTCTGCAGAGCATGCAGGTCATGTGGCTCTCGATGGTGTAGGTGTACATAGCCCTGAAACAGAGACTAATCTTGAAGTATATGAAGGGCTGCTGAGTGAAGACGAAAGAGACATGTTTGCCCCAGCCGATACGCCTCAAGACTCAAAGACTGCTGATGAGCTCGCAGATGAAATATTCGGAAGCGTTGATGATACTAAATATGATTATTTATACGATCCAGAGTTTGAATATGCATCTAAGAATACAGAGAAGGCTGGCGTGAATTTTGGTGATACCGGAAAACTCAAAGTGACAGAAAAAGGTGAACAGTTTAGCGCTGAAATATTGTCTAAGATTAAGGATTCGAGCGTGCTCGCTATCATAAAAGAACGTGCAACAGAATTAAAGAAAGATATCTCAGCACCAACCGAAATAATGAAAATGATACGAGAAGATAAAGAAACCAGATTTGCACTCGCAGTAACACTTTTGCGAAAACTCGATGGGCTAACTGAAAGTTCTACGTTGGCACCAGATAGGGTAGGACGTAAGGACGAGAAGAAATCACCAGCACGTTTTTATGGAAATTATAGAAAAACTACGATGCCAAGTCGCGATTATGTCATTTGTGTTGGTCTTTCATTCTTAGACGGTAGTTTTGAGGCGCGTAAAGAAGATTTTAATGCATTAACAAACGGATTTGATCCAAAGGTGGGCGAACATCGATTTACCGCTGCTGGGTTGCTCACGAACAACTGGGAACGCCCAGGCGAGCTATAAGCATAAGAAACATTGACAAAATGGTGATTTTTTGCTATAGTTTAATCTGTTAATAGCAAAAATAAAAAATGTCTAACCCAAACAATCCGGCTCATGAAATGCTTCTGCCTCAACAAGGGCTGGTGATTAACTTTGCACTACCGACACTTCAGAGTGCTGAGCAACATACGCAAAACTTAGGCGAGATGATCGCTGGACCTGACTTTCGTGCAGGTTACAATACCAAAGCACACCCAGAGCATCCTGAGCGTAACGAGGATGTAGTATATATGGGGCAGTTGGCAGATGGCTCGGCTGTCATGGGCTTGTTTGATGGTATGGGACACGGTGGCAAAGGTGACATAGCATCTCATGCTGCTCGACAAGAATTGCACGATAAGATTATCTCAGGTGTCTTAAACGGCGCTGACAGACAAGCTGCAATTGAAGAGTTGTTTGAAAGTATGGCAGCACGAGTAAATAGTACTAACGAAGAGTGTGGTACCACCGCAACGATTGCGATTGTCGGGCCGGCGCAGGCTGATGGTTCAAGAATCGTTGATTGGGCAGCCGTTGGCGACAGCCCGCTGTTTTATTACGATAGTGAGACGAAACAAGTTGTTGAAGTAACTCATGAAGAATCGGTACGACAAAATATATTAGATACACACGCTGAACTCGTGAAACTCAGCAAAGAAACACGTAGCTACGAAGAAGTAGTGAGGCTTGCTGATAGTAAAGGAAATGAGATTACAAATGCGCTAGGGAATGGTATGTTTGAAGGCTTGGCACAAAAAGGCCAGTTCTTACTGCCGCGTGGAGCGAAACTATTACTTGCATCTGATGGAATCACAGGTGACAAGTCTACACAAAAACTTGACGGTGGGGATAGCAACGAACGAGTTATATCTGAAGTATTAAGCCGAAGCAAAAATGTAAAACAAATGGCGAGTGAGCTAGTGCAACGTGCGGTGAAGCCCGATGATCAAACCGCGTTAATATATGAAAACCATGCAGAAGCACAGAAGCCAGTCGAGGAGGCACCAATGTCTCCAGAAAAGCCGCCAACTTTGGCAGAGCAACTTGGTGTTACTGATTATGATTTTCGTGTTATGAAAAAAGATAAAGCTACTGGGAATATGTTTACATGGGACGCTGGCTTCAAGGTGACCGGAATTGGAACAATGATAGAGAAAGAAACAGGGAACCGTGTTCCCGCGGTTG
>CAYNWE010000095.1:0-3908 GCA_964400855.1 uncultured Candidatus Saccharibacteria bacterium | reverse complement strand
CTAGCTTGCCATTAATGTGAATGGTTACTTTCGCGCCGTCAAATGCAGCAAGCGCATCCAAGATATAGCGAGAGTTTAGGGTAATAGACGCGTTTCCGTCAATCTCAGCTTCGGCGCTCGCAGTGTTTTCACCAACCTGAGATGCGATAGAGGAGATGCTGATTTCTTTCTTCGCTTCATCGACAAGTAGTGTGATGCTTCCAGCTGCTTCTCGAGCAAAAAGACTTGAAACTTTTGTTATCTCGTTCAATGCTTGACGTGTTAAGGTTGCGGTGGTTTCAAAACTACTTGGGAGCAGTTTCTTATAGTCAGGGTATTGTCCGTCAACAAGACGGGTCACAATTTCAACATCAAGCACTTTAAAGCGAGCTTGTTGTTCATCAAAAGAAATCTGTAGCGTTGCAGAGTCGTCTTTCAATGAACGAAGGAGCTCTTGGAGCGACTGCGAAGGGAGGAGGAGTGACATTTCACCCACAGAACGCTTCAGGCTCTTCTCAGCAAGGCGATAGCTATCGGTTGCGGCAACATACAGCATATCTTTGTCAGAATGCATGTAGACGCCCGTAAGGACTGGACGCGCATCGTCGTTACTGGCAGCAAAAAGAACCTGTTGCAATGTTTGCTTCATCTCAGCGACGGTGAAGTCTATTGTCGAGCCACCTTCAAGTGTTGGCATGACAGGGAAGTCGTCAGCTGCAACCCCATGGATTGTTGAATCAAACCGTTCAGCTTTTAGCTGTAGTCTGTTTTCAATCACATCAAGCTCGAGTGTGCCAGATGGAAGACTACCGACAAAGTCTTGCATAAGTCGAGCAGGGACGGTGATAGAGCCAGCTTGGGTGATCTTTGCACCAATCGTTTCAGATACAGCGATGTCTAAGTTAGTAGCTGCGACAATTAATCTATTATTCTCTGTCTTCAGTAATACGTTAGAAAGAATAGGGAGAGAGCTTCTTGAGCTTGCGACTCGTGATACGGTCGATAAAGCTCGGCTTAGGTTTTCTTGTGTGACGGTGAGTTTCATTTAAGCGCTCCTTGTATTAGTACTTATATGTATATATGAATAGTAGTATTTATAGGCTCTGTGGATAATGGGGATAACCCGCTCCAGTAATCTGTTACATGTTTGTTTTTGCATGTGGAAGTGGTGGGTGGTTTGGGTGTGGAGTAAAACGTGGAAAGGTGCTGGGATGAAAATACGGGTGTGTATAAAACGGGTGTTATGCACTGGTTGGGTAAAGTTATACTTGATCTTTCCGAGTGCTATCCACTGTCTATCCACAGTATTAGACATACAATCTCCCCTTTAGCTCAACTACCTGTTGTCGTAGCTGTGGGTCAGTTGCAAGCTCTTTTGTTATCTTGTCGACGGCGTGAATTGCAGTCGTGTGATCTTTTCTGCCACACTCCATCGCAATTTTCGGGAAACTGAGCTTGAGTTCGCTTCGGAGGAGATGCATCGCGATCTGTCTCGGGACAACTATTTCCTTATCACGCTTTGGACTCATGATGTCGGCGAGGTCGATCGAGTAGTAACGAGCCGTTTGTTCAATTATCTGTCGAGGGGTAATGTGCTTTGGTCGGTTCTTAGAGCTTGCAAACAGCGCTTCAGCAACAGCAATATCTGGCGGCAGATTTCGCATCTCACAATAGGCAAGCAGTTGGTTTAGCACACCCTCAAGTTCACGAATGTTTGAATGAACAAGGTTTGCGAGGAACTCAACCACGTCAGGGAAGAGCGCAAGCCCGTGAGCTTGGGCTTTTGCCTGGACGATTGCGCAACGGGTTTCAAAGTCTGGCGTTTGCATGTCGATAGACATCCCCCAGGCAAAACGACTTCGCAAGCGGTCTTCCAATGTAGGAATGTCGCGTGGTGGCTTATCGCTGCTGATAATGATCTGTTTGTTTGCTTGGTGGAGTGCGTTGAACGTATGAAAGAACTCCTCTTGGGTTTTTTCTTTACCGGCAATAAACTGGATATCGTCAATGATTAGCACGTCCGCACTACGGTAGTAGCCGGCAAAGTCGGTATTTTTCTTGAATCGAATCGCGTCCAGAAACTCCTGGATAAACTGCTCAGTAGATATGTAGACTACATGCGCGCTCGGATTGTTCTTTAGAATTTCGTTTCCAACCGCCTGGATAAGGTGTGTTTTACCGATTCCAACACCTCCGTATAGGAACAGTGGGTTGTACTTCGTGCCTGGCTTTGCGGCAATTGCCTGGCAGGCGGCGTAAGCAAGTTCGTTCGCACCACCCACAATAAAGCTGTCAAAGGTATAACGGTTATTGAGTCCTTGTCGGTAGTTGTGCGCCACACCACTTTGTTTAGATTCTAGTTTTCTTGTTTCAGTCTGCCGAGGCTCAAGGCTTATAGAGTCTTCGTGGTTTTTGCGTGATTTAGTGCCTGGTGATGAATAGATGTCAAAGCGGATGGTTTTTGGTGCCACCCCATTTTTTCCTAAGATGTCTTTGAGCAAGTCGGCGTATTTACGCTCGAGCTGTTGCTTTATAAATACATTAGGGACGCCGATTACTGCCTCAGCTGGCGTGTAGTCGAGCAGGTGAGTGTTCTTGAACCACGTCACAAAGTTGCCACGAGAAATCGTTAACTCGACTTCTCCAAGCACCGCCTGCCAAATTCCCGCAGTTTCTTGCATGTGTGTAACTTGCTCCCTCTCACTTGTCTTTCATTTAGGATAAACCAGACCTTCAGACTTTTCCACAGCCAATTACACAACATTTTGTTTATTAAAAAAATAGTGACTCGAGAGAATAGTTATCCACAGCAATTATTGACCCCTGTTAATTATGTGGATAAATCAGGTCGATGGGTGGATAACTAATACGACTAAGCAATAACATTGAAAAAAAACAAAGTTTTTTGAAAAAGAAGTTTTTATAGAAAAAAGCTCATATTTGCTACTTAACGATAGAGGAATAGTCGACAGAAAACGACCCCTTGTGAAAGAAGGAAAAAAGTGCTAAAATTAACGTTAATATGCCAAAGCGAACATTCCAACCAAAGAAGAGACATCGCGCAAGAGAACACGGCTTCATGAAGCGTATGGCGACACGAGCAGGACGACATGTCTTGAACCGCCGACGCAACAAAGGTCGCAAACTTTTGACGAGATAAGTACGTCTTAAAGCGGCTCACCGCTTGACGAGAAGCCCCGGGAGAAACAGTGATACGACGCAAGAATCGATTTCAAGGTCATCATTCTGTTTCAAGAGTCCGGGGTTTTGTGCTGCAAGGAAAGTATTTTTCAGTTCGTGCCGCACATAACTCGCTTGGTGATTATCGGGCTGCAGTAGTGGTGAGTAAAAAAGTAGCCAGTAGTGCGGTGTCAAGAAACAGGATCCGCCGCCGCGTATTTGAGCTTGTTCGTACGCAAAAAAGGGTGTCGTTAGTTCCTATTGATTTGATATTCTACGCTAAATCAGACGAGGCCGTACGTCTCGACCATACAGTGCTGGCGATTGAAATAGTCGAACTGACCAAAAACGCGCTCGCACACACCTCCAAACGGCCTCCAGCAACTCCTGCACGAAAAAGCCGCTAACACTGCTAAAACGCACCCGTTCTATGGTATAGTGGGTGAAAAGGAGCTATAAACAAGCTATGTTTACGACGCTTATCGTACAGCCAATTTTTAACGTATTGTCACTTATTTATGCATTGATCCCAGGGCATGATTTTGGTGTCGCAATCATCCTCTTTACTGTTATTGCTCGCTTCGCACTCTACCCATTGCTTAAAAAGCAGCTCAAGAATACAAAAGCTATGCGCGAACTCCAGCCAGAGCTGAAGAAGATCAAAGAAGCTGCCAAGGGTAATAAACAGCAAGAGTCTGTCATGATGATGGAGCTGTATAAAGAAAAGGAAATCAAGCCGTTATCTCAAC
>CAYNWE010000094.1:0-4041 GCA_964400855.1 uncultured Candidatus Saccharibacteria bacterium | reverse complement strand
TTCTAAGATTGTTGTTCCAAGTATTAAAACTGTATTAAACAGATATCTTAGGTATTTATGTTTTAATATTGACATCGAAATTTAATTATAACTTATTAGTTTTAGCTATAAAAGCTAAAATCGCAGGATCACCAATGTTAGAGCTTCGCATTCATGTGGGGCTTTTACATCGGTAGTAGCAAAGCAACTGAGCTCCTGTTGCCGGATCGACGAAGTCGAAAGGCAATAGAGTTCGCTATTCAGTCACAGTCCCCAGCGAAAGCGGGCGACCGGATTGAATATACCTTAGTATTCTCCTTGGGATCACCAACTAAAGATATTTTCAAATTATTCTCGAAGACGAGCCAAAAACGGAAAGAGCCCGTTTCTATTTATAAAGCTAATAATTTTGTCGTTTTCGCTACTTTCAGTCTGCTGATCATCGCTACTTAAATATTTTGTCTCACCTGTATTTGTATCGACACTCACTGATTCGATAAACTGACCTGTGTGAGCTTTTTTTTGATTATCTTTAAAGGCTTCAAGGACCGCAATCTTATACAATGAGCTGTTATATACTGTCGCTATTACAGTCCTTAGCTCGTCATGGTTTTTTATATCTGGAGCAAAACAAAACATACTTGATTGCACTCCGTTAGATTCAACTTGTGGCTGTATAGTAAGATTACCAATCAACGTCACAGCCAAAAGCTGGGCGTCACTTAACGACTTTTCTAATTGCGGTTCAGGCAATATCTCTGACATAATAAATATATTATATCATATTTATATATAAAATACTATTACTCTTGACGGATTCGTGTGTTCTAGCGACTAAGTTGCGCAAGCTGCAGCGTGCGGTCAATTGATTCGAGTCGCATCAGCTCGTTATGCTTTGCCGTACGCTCACTACGCGACAAGCTCCCCGTCTTTATCTGCCCCGCTCCGGTACCTATGGCAATGTGGGCAATCGTGACGTCTTCGGTTTCACCACTTCGGTGAGAGACGATCGTCCGCCAGCCATGCTCTTTTGCAATCTGAATTGCGCGAATTGTTTCAGTCAATGTTCCAATCTGATTTGGCTTAATGAGTATTGCATTGCCTGCGTGCAAGCTTATAGCCCGTTCTAATCGTTCTGGATTCGTGACCAATAAATCATCACCAACCAGTTGCATGTTCCCTAGCTTGTTTGTCAGTTTTGTCCAGCTATCCCAATCGTCTTCAGCCAGCCCGTCTTCAATCGACATCACAGGATACTTTTTTACTATTTCTTCGAGATAGTCTATCATCATACCGCTCGTGATTGCACGGTTTTCTGTTTGCAAAACGTAGCGTTCTTTTTCGTAAAATTCTGAAGCTGCCACATCTAGCGCGAATGCCACATCAACACCAGGCTGATAGCCTGAAGCGACGCATGCTTTACTTAACAAATCAAGCATCTCTGTATTTGCCGACTGAATTGGAAAGGTAAAGCCACCTTCGTCACCAACTGCTGTCGACACGCCGGCTGCTGTTATTTCATGCTTTAGGGCTTGGAATATCTCAGACCCTACTTGTACAGCATCAGCATAACTTTCACAGTGCTGCGGAATAATCATGAATTCTTGAAAATCCGATGAACCACTGGCATGCTTACCGCCGTTTAACACGTTCATCATTGGAAGCGGTAAACATTTCTCTGGATTACCAGCGATGTCATTAATGTGCGCATATAACAATATATTACGAGCCTTTGCTGCAGCATGAGCAGCGGCGAGAGACACGGCTAAGATTGCATTCGCACCGAGGCGCGACTTATTCGGTGTGCCATCTAGGGCAATCATTTTTTGATCTATCAAAAACTGATCATCAGCATAAACACCTTTGAGTACGTCTAGGATTTCAGTTTCGATATTTTTAATAGCCTTTGTTACGCCGAGTCCGCCAAATGCTTTACCGCCATCTCGTAGTTCATGCGCTTCGTGTATGCCAGTCGATGCGCCAGATGGAACCGCAGCACGACCAAAAACCCCGCCCTCAAGCCACACGTCTGCCTCAACTGTAGGGTTTCCCCGAGAGTCAAGTATCTGACGTGCAATGATATTAACAATCTTCATAAATACATCTTCTCATAAAGCTCATGCTTATGCCATAATGTAGTCAAATGGCACTTATTTATTTTTATGATGCGACAGAACTTGACCGTCAACAGCTCACTGCTGGTTTGGCGAGTACCGATCATCACTGGGAGTTTGTTTCAGACGGCATCAGTGTTGAAAATTTACATCCAGATACGGAAGTTTTGTCGGTATTTGTATCAAGCACAGTAACTCGCGAGATGATTGAGCAACTACCAAAGCTCCAGCTAATCGCATGTCGCTCAACTGGATTTAACAATATTGACCTTAAGGCAGCAGCTGAAAGAGACATTACCGTTGTGAATGTCCCCACCTATGGCGAGTCAACCGTCGCTGAGTATACCTTCACGCTCATGCTCGCATTGACAAGAAAACTCCCTGCATCACTCGTCACAAACGCAGATGTTGACCTAACAAAGCTCGTCGGGAGCGACTTACATGAAAAAACTTTGGGAGTGATTGGCACGGGACACATAGGACAACACGTTATTGAAATTGCTCGCGGCTTTTCAATGCGCATTCTCGCCTTTGATGCTTTTCCACGAGAAGGGCTCGACAAAAAGCTTGGCTTCGAATATTGCTCACTAGAAGATGTATTATCAAAGTCCGACTTTGTTACGTTGCACACACCTTACCTCCCGAGTACACGCCACCTCATGAACGACAAACGTTTTGAGCTCATGAAACCAGGCGCGGTACTTATAAATACTGCTCGTGGCGAACTAGTTGATACCAAAGCATTGCTTGAAGTGCTGCAATCAGGGCGCCTTGGTGGAGCAGCACTTGATGTCGTTGAGGGCGAGGCACTATTCCACCCCGCTGAAGAAATGGCGCTCTTGCGTAGCAATGCAACAAGTAACGAACTCTACGAGCATAGTATTGAAATTTCTATCCTACAAAAAATGCCAAATGTTATCCTTACACCACATAACGCATTTAACACTGTCGAGGCCGTGGGTCGCATTAACGATACAACAGTGCAAAATATCATAGATTATTGGTACGGCGATACACCTAACCGGGTAAAACCACCTGAAAAAACCTTCGGGAAGCTTATTATTAGCAGACATGCGGAATCAGAATGGAACGCCACTGGGCAATGGTCAGGGACACGAGATATCCATTTGAGTGAAAAAGGGTTTAAAGAATCAGGAATGCTCGGTCGTGCTTTGCGAACGCTCTCAATCCCGATAGATATTGCGTACTGTTCAGAACAAATAAGAACACGTGAAACACTTGAGGGCATTCTTGAAGCATCGCAGCAGTACGATGTTGAAGTAGTACGCACCAGCGCTATGAACGAAAGAGATTATGGCGACTATACGGGCAAAAATAAATGGCAAATGAAAGAACAAATAGGTGAAGATGCATGGAACGAAGTACGCCGTGGCTGGGATGTGCACATTCCAAACGGCGAAACACTTAAGATGGTTTATGAGCGAGTACAACCATTTTATTTGCAAACACTCGTCCCGTTACTCACAAGTGGTAAAAATGTGCTCCTGGTTGCACACGGCAATAGCATTAGAGCGTTTATAAAATATATCGAATCAATATCTGATGACAAAATAGGTGACATTGAAATGCTTTTTGGTGATTTGCTGGTATACGACGTCAATGCCGAGGGACTCATGATTTCAAAAGATTCAACACATATTGATTCGCCGCTCCCGCACGCGTAAAAGAGTGCAATTCGTCTCCTGTCACGCTACAATACACCCATATGAACACAGATTCAGACCATTATGACGTTATTGTCATTGGCGGCGGTGCATCAGGTATGATGGCAGCCGGTCGTGCTGCGGCTTGCGGCGCACGAGTCTTGCTGCTTGAAAAAAACAAAAGGCTTGGTGAAAAGCTTCGAATCACTGGAGGCGGCCGCTGTAACGTCACCAATGCTGAATTTGATACACGAGTGTTGTTAAAAAATTATGGCAAAGCAGAA
>CAYNWE010000093.1:0-4140 GCA_964400855.1 uncultured Candidatus Saccharibacteria bacterium | reverse complement strand
ATATAGACGGTTTTATGTTCACATTTTTTAGTCAAAGCGTACTATTGTGAATACCTGAAAATTGTCTTATTTAAATAAATAGTAGTATGTAGTACATTAATTACTTAACACGTGTATTATTTACGTAAAGAAGATTCATTATGCCAGAAGTAGATCCGTTAGAAGCTAGTGTTGATTTAAGAGATAAAATTCTTGAATTAGTACCGGCTTTTTGTGTTGCGCGACGCATCGGTGTAACCGTTATATATGAAGCATTTTTACCGACCGGTAAGATCGCTGCGAGTTATTTTCCGGAAGACGGGGTATTGTATGAAGAAGATACACTTCGTCTTCAATACAATGAACCTGTCGGAGACTCGAATACTTTCCTCGATAAGTATGTCGAAGAAATTAAAAGAATAGTTGACGCATATGGATCTGATTCATTGTCAGAAGAACAACAAAGTTTTATGCGAGGAGGGTCGATAAGTAATTTCGTTTCAGAGTTCGCGCTACAATCTGTTGTGGAGATATCTCCGAATGATGCTTCTGTCATAGATTTCGAGCGAGGCATAGGAAAAGTGCGAGAAAATGGCTTAGTAGATATTTGGAAAGATGCCCAAGAGGCTTTTCCAAATGAAAATAATGATGAACCTTTTATCTCAGGCCTGCTCATTGACAATAACATGGATGAAGTATCCAAGATGATGTTCAACAATTCATTTGTATTCACTGAAGAATTTGAAGAAGAGTTACTTTCAGCGACTCGTCGAATCCATCGTATATATGAAGATTAACTACGATATATATTTACTCGTACCCACCAGCTTCTACGCCGAAATATTGGTCTAGAGTGAGTCCACTTGTTACAACTGCCGTTGCGGTTGTTGTGCCGACAAAGCGCATATGCCATGGTTCATACTGATAGCCTGTTACGGCCTCGGTATCGCTTTCGTAGCGTACTATGAATCCGTAGTTTGCTGCGTTTGCGGCAAGCCACTTTCCTTGTTCTGTTGATCCAAAACAGATAGAGAGGTTACAGGAACCATCTGGCATGCCTAAATCTACTGCGAGCCCTGTTTGATGTTCTGAATGACCAGCTCTTGCGCTTGAACGGTCAGCTTGAGCCTTGCCGTCTTGATTCACCCATTTTTGGTATGTCGAAACCTGCGTGTCATATGAGCGATAGGAGCTGATTATTTTCATTGGGTAGCCTGCAGTAGAGGCTGCATCTAACATGGTTCTTAACGCTTGGGCTGCCTCAGGGTGCATGTTGCCACCTGCGACTGCTTCTAGTGGCGGTGCGTAGTTGCTTGGTAGTTTATGCTTTTTGTTCACTACAACCGTTAGTGACTCTGCTTCACTTAATGAGTAGGTTACTGGCCATTTTGACTGATTAGGTGTGGATGTCGGAGTTGGAGTTGAAGTTGATGGAACCACTACAGGTGGTGGTGTACTAATCGGCTCTGGTACCACTGGAGTGACCGGGGCTTCCTCGATTGTGGGTTCGACTACTCCTGCTGCATCTTGAGTTATTGGTGGCTCTGCTTCATTTTTATTAGTTTGTGCTGTTTGGGTATATGCCAATAGCCCAACTAGTAATAGTGTTACTCCCACTATGACGTTTCGCTTGCGCAGTTTAATACGCTTGAATTTTTGCGATGCCTTGATTATGTTTGACTTGATTGTGAATTTTTGCTTAACCATTACATTTATTATACAATAATCATCTCGTTTTGTTCTAAATATCACGGACTTGGCCGAAGGCGATGCGGTCGAGGATTTCGCCTGACATGTCTATCATTGTTGCTGGGGTGACAACGAATTCGCCGTAGCGGTTGTTTATAGCGTCAACTGCGTCTGAGACACGTTTGCGCGCGCCGACGGAGCGGATGTCAAGCGCTACTTCTTGCAAGCGTCGTTTGGGGTTATTGTCGATAGGTTTTTCTATATCGAAGATACTAAGCTGTTCTGGGTCCCAGTCATGGAGGTCAAAGACGTGTACGCTTATAATTCGTACTTTTGTAGGTATTATTGCCTGGGAGAGCAGACGTTTGGCGGCGTCATATATATCTGGTGTGGAGTACAGTCGGTGGTAGGTTTTTTCGCCGTGGTGCCAGGAGCGGATGTTTTGCATATGTTCAAAGCTGGCAGGCTCGTCCCACATAGGGTAGTCAGAGACAAAACCGAGGTAGAGGTGGATGCCAGTTGCATACAGATTATTTTTTCTTAGTCTGCGACCGGTTTTTTCGCACAGTTTCATGAGGAGTCGCTCTAGTTTGTCTCTCTCTGTTGTTTTGTCGCTGAGCGCGAATTGGTGTCCTATGCTTTTGCGCGAGAATTCTACTTTGTCTATCTCGTGACCGCGCAAGCGCAAATACCAGTAGTAGCCGACGATGCTTTTGAATACTTGTTTTTTGAGTATGGTGAGGTCTGCTGCAAGAAAGTTTAAGGGTGTGTATATCTGTGCAAGTCTCAGACGGGCACGGTAGCGAACGTTGATACCGGGTAAGTCCACCAGCTTCATGCCGTCGTATGATGCATGAAGATTTGTGTGGTCGATAAGCTTCATGCCATTTGGTTTGTCAAACCCGGCGGCGTACTTTGCGAGAAAGCGGTTGGTGCTGATGCCGACGTTGACGGTGACCCATTCGCCGAGTCGTTCACGGATTTTGTCTTTCATTTCTTGGCCTATGGCGAGCATTGCTTGGTTGTGGAGAAGCCTTTCGGCTTCGAGTAGTTGGGGGGTGGTAGACGGTACATGGGGATTGGCGGAACGGAGCTGTTCCTTTTTAAGATCGAGATACACGGATTTGGACATGTCTAGTACGAACTCGTCGATGCTCTTTGGCACTACATCTGGTGTGTATTCGAGCAATAACTCTTTGAACCGTTTGTGGGCTTCGCGGTATTTAGCGGGGTCTGGCGTGAGGATGACGATGCCAGGTGCGAGTGCGCGCGATTGCTCTACGTTTACCCCTAATTTAACGCCCTTAGCTTTGGCTTCATAGCTGGCGGCAATGACGAAGCCACGCGGTGTGTCGTAGGCGGCAACACCGACAGGGCGACCACGCAACAGCCGATTTGCTTGTTGTTCGATAATGGCGAAGCATGAGTTGAGGTCTATGTGCATAACGCACGGAAGGGCTTTGTTGATAAGGTTGATGTCGTTGTCGTTCATAGGAGGCGTATTACTTTGTGAGATACTGAAACTATGGAGCAGTTTGAACAAAGTGGGGATGAACAACCTCGCTCGCACTTGGCTCGGTTGGCGGCAGCTATGTTGACGTGTCGGCTGGTGAGTATGCAGGGCTGTGACGGACAGCGGTCGCTTTGCGATGATGAGTTTGGAGTCATGACAGATTGCCCAGGGCAGATGATGCGCTGGGTGAATCGGCGTGAGATGACGGATGAGTAAGTTGACATTTTCTTCATAAGTTGCTTTAATTAACTAAAATTATTGTATAGATGAGGACTTTTTATGAGACGTGAAATTATTAGTGGTGCATTATTGACAGGGGTTTTGTTGACAGGCTGCTCAGGTCCAAGCCCAGAAACCTTGACCGAAACTGAAAGGATTGAACAGGAAGCTGAAGACATTGAACGGGGTATTCTACCGAATCCAGGTGAATTGTCTGAAAGTATCTTCACTCCTGATGGAAGACGAATCACTATACTGCCTAATATCACATCGTCTTATATGCATGAAACGATAGCTGTTACAGAGTATTGTAGTGGTGGCGTAGGTGGTGATTTGATTACCGTTAGTGAACAACGAGTAAATAAGGGCGCGGCTGGCGGTGTTGACCGTGCTGTTGGACATGCTGCCTGTGCTGACGGTGTGCTTACTCCTGAAGACTTCTCTACTGGTAAATAGTTAGGCATAGTGGGCTTGGGATTCTCCGGCCATTTGGTATTCTTCGAGCGTCCAGTTGAGCGTGTTGGCGTCAAATAGGAGTTTGAAGTAGACGGATTCGTCTTTGGCGGTTATTGAGAAGTGATGGAGCGTTGTGGCTCCTTTTTTGGTTTTGTGGTAGAAGTCTACCTGGCCTAAGCGGTAGTCTATGCCGTGCCAGGTGAGGATAGCTGGTTTGAAGATTTTTGCTTTTTCTGAGTAGATTGAGAGGACGGAGACGGGTTCATGGAGTCCTTCGCGCATAA
>CAYNWE010000092.1:0-4196 GCA_964400855.1 uncultured Candidatus Saccharibacteria bacterium | reverse complement strand
CCGGTGACAGTGTTGCGGTCGGGGTGACATTAAACATCCCGCCTGTCAATGGCTTGGTGTATGAGGTTAAGGCGAATGACACAATCGATAAGATTGCTGAAAAATATAGCGCAGACAAGAATGCGATAATTGCGTTTAACGATGCGGAACTCTCTGGCTTCGCACAAGGCCAGAAGATTGTTATTCCTGATGGTAAAGTCCCGGCACCTGTGAGACGGAGCGTGCCAACCTATAGTGGCTTCCGGTGGGGTGGTAATGCCCCAGTGTACGGTTATAACGGCTACGATTACGGATATTGTACGTGGTACGCAGCAAACCGTCGCGCGGAAATAGGACGACCTATCCCAGCAAATCTCGGCAACGCAAGTACTTGGAAAGTATTAGCACAGCGTGCCGGTATCCCTGTTGGTAATACACCTGCAGCTGGTGCTGTCATCTGGACACCGCCTCGTGATTACTACGGACATGTCGGCTATGTTGAACAGGTGAACGAAGATGGTAGTATCTGGACGTCGGAAATGAATACTTATGGGTTTGTTTCTATGGATGTAAACAGTGGTCGCACTGGCGGCTGGGGTGTACGAAGCTACAAATTCTTTACCGCTGAACAAGCAGCCGGCTATAGCTATATTTACTAGATTTTGAAACATTTTTAGGTAAAATGCAATTTTTACTGTTATCTCAGATCTGTTTCCTGTAAACTGTAGGTATATGTTTATAGATGTTGCGAGTGTTTTAGTAAAAGCAGGTGATGGCGGTAACGGCGCTGTGTCATTTTTGCATGCACGTGGCTTACCAAAAGGCGGTCCTGATGGTGGTGACGGCGGTAATGGCGGCAATGTGGTCTTTGTCGCAAGCAATAACGAAAATACACTTGCAAACTTTCGTTACCAAAAAGAGTTAAAGGCTGAAGATGGTGTTGCCGGTCGTGGTGCAAAGATGCATGGTCGTAATGGAAAAGAGACGCTCATTAACGTACCAGTTGGAACACTTCTTTCAGAGGGCGAAACAGTGCTTGCAGACCTCACTGAAGTTGGTCAGCGAGTTATAGTCGCAGCTGGTGGCAATGGTGGCTTTGGTAACGCTCACTTTACGAGCAGTACCCGACAAGCGCCAAAAGTAGCTGAAAAAGGCGAAAAGGGCGAAAGTAGAGAAATCAGACTAGAGCTAAAGATGATTGCAGATGTTGGACTAGTTGGTCTACCGAATGCGGGAAAGAGCACATTACTTGCCCGTATCAGTAATGCCCGCCCAGAGATTGCGAATTATGCGTTTACGACACTACGCCCTAACCTTGGAGTGGTGAAGATTGAAAAAGGCAAAGAGTTGCTGTTTGCTGATATCCCTGGGTTGATTGAAGGAGCCTCAGAAGGCAAGGGGCTTGGGGATGAGTTTTTACGTCATGTTGAACGGACGAAAGTGTTGATTCATCTTGTTGACGCATACAATGACGACGTCGCTGTTGCCTATAAGACAATTCAAGCAGAGCTGAAGGCCTATAAGATTGACATGAGTAGCAAGCCGCAACTGGTTGCATTGAATAAAATTGACGGGCTTGATGAAGAAATTATTGAAGATTTGAAAATGCAGCTACAAAAAGTATCAGGGCAGGAGACTATCTTTGCCATCTCTGCTAATAGTGGAGCAGGTGTGCAGCAGCTACTGTATGCAGTGAGCGGGCTTGTTCAAGCGCTCAAGAAAACTGATCTTGAAGCGAAAGAAATCGCTGATGCCGCTTTGCCAGTTATTACTATAGAAAGACAAGTCGAGCCGTGGACGATTGAAGTCACGGAAACAGCTGTCGTCGTCCGTGGCGAAAAGATTGAGCGCTTTGCTGCAAAGACTGACTTTGAAAATGAGCATGCGCTGCAGCGACTTCGAGATATCATGCGCAAAATGGGGATTATGCGCAAACTGGAGCGACTTGAAGTTGCACCAGGTTTACCAATCTGTTTCGGAGACAATAGAACTGACAAAATGGAGTACTGAGCTTGTGGATTCTGAGGGGAGTATATTGCTGAAGACCCGCATTAAACAGCTTGCGACGTCGGATATTCAGGGAAAATGTGTGCTTTATGTCATGAGTCGTGACCAGCGGGTGCAGGATAATCACGCGCTATTAGCGGCGCAGAAACACGCACTCGCTAAAAAATTGCCGTTAGCCGTGATTTTTTGTTTGTATGAGAAAACTGGGTATCGTGCGCGCGAACACTATACTTTCATGCTTGAAGGGCTTCGCATTGTTGAACAAGAGTTAAAGGCATTACATATTCCTTTTATGATGCTCATCGGTAGCCCATTGGAAAAAATAAAGGCGGTAGTGCATCATACGAAACCAGACGCGATATATTTTGATAGTAATCCGTTGCGTGGGCCGCGTAAACTGCAGGAAGTAATCGCTTCAGATGCTGGTTGTAAAGTATTTGTGGTAGATACGCATAATGTTGTGCCGATATGGGTTGCGAGTCCAAAGCAAGAGGTTAGCGCGTATACTTTGCGCCCTAAACTCCATAAGGTACTTGGTGAATACCTTATTGAGCCAGAATCTGTGCAATTACACCCTTTTACATGGCCCGGTGTCATACAGACGCTTGAGACCCTTGAACCACTTATTGCAGACGTTTTATTGCAGATTCCTGAAAATAACTCCCACATATCATGGGTAAGTGGTCCTGTGGCTGCTCTAGAGCATCTAGAATCGTTTATTGATACAAAACTAGAGAGATACGCAGTTGATCGTAATGACCCGTCAAGCGGGGCGCAAAGTGACCTCTCGCCTTATCTGCACTTTGGCCAGATTTCTGCACTTCGCGTTGCGTTACGACTGCAAGAGGTGGCAATACAACATGGCAACGATTTACATTTTTTGTCGAGCCCAAAGATGCCAAAACCAGAAGACGCTCAGACGACATTACAACACGGAATCGATTCGTTGTTAGAAGAATTGATTGTCAGAAAAGAACTTGCAGATAATTTCTGCTACTACAATGAAAATTATGACAATGTAGCTTCAGCTCCGAACTGGGCACGAGTATCGCTTGACGCGCACAGGGATGACCCGCGTGAATTTGTCTATTCGTTTGATCAGTTGCGTGACGCGCAGACGCATGACCTTGCTTGGAATGCTGCACAGCGGCAGTTGACGACGACAGGGAAAATGCATGGGTATATGCGTATGTATTGGGCCAAGAAGGTCCTGGAATGGAGTCCGACACGACTGCACAATAATGGCACTCTTGCGGATTTTTCAGAAAATTTTGACATGGACGGTATGCCTGATACCGCCACACGTTCAAAATCCCCTGAAGAAATCCACAATAGCACTCATTTTGAGCGGTCTTTACAGTCAGATAACTACTTCTCCCGGTTTTACGGGGTGGAGTGGGCTATTGAGGTGCTGAAGTATTTGAATGACCATTATTCTATTGATGGGGGTGACCCGAACGGGTATGCAGGTATTTTGTGGTCAGTAGCTGGCGTGCACGACCGCCCGTGGTTCGAACGACCCATCTTCGGGGTAATTCGTTATATGAATTTTGAAGGTTTGAGGCGTAAATTCAACCTTAAGTTATATGTACACGAGAAATAAATCCATGAATAAACTTGCCTAAAAAAAATGGCCAATAGGTAATACTTGATGATTATTAAGTATTCTTAGTAAGCGTTGAGAGTATTTCTTTGGGCGAGAATCTGGTCAACGAAAACATTTTGTCCGCTCGTGTATAGCGTCACTCTAAAACTGTCGTAGGGACGTGGAGCTCCGGCTGAACAAACAGTTTTAGGGCTAGTACCGACGGTAGTATAACTGCTTAGCAATGTCGTGTACCTACTAGGGCTCGAAACCTCTACTCTTACGGTAGCGGTTTGTGATCGTGCGCGCACTACTACACAAGCCCTCAACGAGCCTCCAGTATGGGTGAAACTGCTAGATGACCACCAGCTGCTAGGCGTACTTGTGCCTCCAGGGTAAGATCTATAAAAGGTTACCCAGCCAGAAGCGCTCGCACTGTTCTGTTCATAGAACTTCCACCCGCCATACCCAATACTAGATAGTGCGAGGAAACTAGCAAGACCGAGGTAGCTCAACTTCTTCCAGTTTTTCTTAAAGTCGAGGTTTTTAAAGCTGAACTTTTTGTTCTTGTTAGATTTTATTGATTTCTTGACACTGGTTGATTTAGCTTTGGAATTAGCCATGG
>CAYNWE010000091.1:0-4320 GCA_964400855.1 uncultured Candidatus Saccharibacteria bacterium | reverse complement strand
ACTGAGATGAGTAGTGCTACCGGTAGTTTCTCACTCAAATTACGCGTAGCACGAGATGGTTTGATCTATGCTTCCCAAAAACCAAGTTCATGGGCACTTGTTATTGTCGGAAGTGTCCTAGCAAGCAGTTTCATGCTCTGGTCTTTAAACTTAGACCTTGTGAGTTATATTTTGTTCGAAGCCCCGATAAGTTTGCTCGATAAACTAGAGTTTTTCGCTGCAACATACAGAGACATCTTCACGACCTACGACAGCCCCCAGGCGCTTGGCATCATCATATTTTCAGTACTATTCGGCATCAATAGTGCACTTCTATGGTTGGTCGTGAGAAATAAAGGATTTCGCGATATTCCGAAAAAAAGTGGCGTCGGCGGCATGTTAGCAGCAATATTGGGTGGTGGTTGCGTCGCCTGCGGTACTTCGCTACTCGCTCCCCTGTTGGTAACATTCGGCGGGGTGTCTACTGCATTCTTGCGAGATTTTTCGCTTTTCTTGAGCTGGGGCGGAGCGCTACTTATTTTATTCTCGATTTTTCAGCTTACGCAACTCGCCGCAACTGTTAAAGCACGCGAGAAATTGTCGAAGCAGTAGAATTTTCTCCTAAGAGTACGCTACACTTAAACATATGCGTGTCGTCGAACCGAAACAATTTAGTCCGCTTAAAGCAACCAAAAGATCAAAACGAAAATATATTCGACTCGTCGGTAGTTTTGGTTTGTTCGCACTATTGGCCGGGAGCTTTGTCTATTTTAGCCGAACTGAAGATTCGCAAACAGTCCAATCTAGTGAACCAGCAGCCGTAGAGTCAGCGACAACTACCCCGCCAGCACCCGTAGAGCCACCCATAGTCATAGACACCTTGAAAGATACCCTACGGACCTTCGCTGATAACGAGTTCAAGATCTTTTACGACAATCTTCGTCAGCCAAACCTCCAGCCTGTCGAGAACCCGCCCACAATTAGCGGTAACGACATCGCTGACGCTCGTATCAGACAGATTGCAGAACAGCGTGGCTACAAACTTAGAAGTTCGCCAGAAACTGGTTTGAGCACTATTGGTGACCAGAAACTTCAATCTCCAGTTATCGACCCGTGGCAAAAACTACAATCGAGTGCCAAAAATGCAGGATTTTCTCTAAGTCTAGTGTCAGGTTATCGTTCTGAAGATACGCAACGGCAGTTATTTTTGCAACGGCTCGGTGCTGCAGGTGGTACTGTTGAAGATGTTGCTGCAGGCACAGCCGATTCAATCGTTAATCAAATATTAATCACAACATCTATACCTGGCTATTCAAAACACCATACTGGCTACACACTTGATTTGCAATGTGGAGGATATGCATTCGAAAATTTCAAAAACTCTCCGTGCAACGACTGGTTGAGCGCAGATAATTTTAAAGTCGCCAAAGAGCATGGTTTTATTCCGAGCTACCCACCGCTCGCCGACGCGCAAGGTCCAGATCCAGAAGCTTGGGAATACGTGTGGGTCGGTACGGATCTACTTTACGAATAACAGCTAGCAAAAAGCTGCTTTTTACGCTACTCTGTTACGTAACATCTAAAAATAGTTTATGAAACATATATTTGACAACTACGATGAAATTGAAAAATATATCCAAACACTGGATATTAATGGTCTCAAAGGCCGTATGCTTAAAATTCCAAGCGAAAAAGCATCAAAAAACCGTGAGATTTTGATGGTGTATGGTCACCACGCAAGTTTAGAGCGTGTGTATGGATTAGCCCATGAGCTGAGTCGATATGGTAATGTAACCGTTCCTGACTTGCCTGGATTTGGTGGCATGGATAGTTTCTATAGCATTGGCATGAAAGCAAGCATCGATAACCTTGCTGACTACCTGGCAACGTTCATAAAGCTTCGCTACAAGCGCAAAAAAGTCACTATTGTTGCAATGTCCCTCGGATTTGCTGCTATCACTCGTATGTTACAGAAATATCCAGAACTCACTAACAAGGTTGAAATACTCGTCAGTATGGTGGGCTTTACACGTCGCGATGACACGAAAGTGAGCAAGACGATGGTGCGGACGTACTGGACGCTTGCTCAAGTGTTCCGAAGACGCCTCCCAGCGATGTTTTTTTATAATGTTATTCTGCATCCAACAGTCGTACGGACACTTTATTCAAAAACGCCGAATGCTCAGAATAAATTTAAACACTTGAGTCGTGACGACCATAAGAAAGCAACTGAGTTTGAAGTTATATTGTGGCGCATCAATGATGTACGAACGTATATGCAGATGTTGCTTGAAATGATTCAGCTCGATAATCTTAAAAAGCAGATAGATTTGCCGGTATACCATGTATCTGTCGATGGCGACCAATACTTCGATAACGCAGTTGTAGAGCAGCATATGCGCGTTATTTTTACCGATTTTACTGAATTCAAGGCTAAATTGCCCAACCATGCACCAAGTATAGTGGCGTCGAGAGAAGAAGCGGCACCATTTGTACCGAAGGGTTTACGAAAGCTACTCGCATAAAATAAAGAAACCACGTATCATACACATATGAAAATCGGCATAGTCTGTCCGTACAACATTTTCAAACCTGGTGGTGTGCAAGAGCATGTCATGCATCAGGCTGCTGAGCTTCGCCGTCGTGGACATGATGTGACGGTGTTGACGCCGCGCCCGCGTGGTCACGACGACCAACCTGTCCCGGAGGGTGTTATCTTTGTCGGTGGATCAACACGTATCAAAACCCCGAGCGCAACCAGTGGTGACGTGTCAGTGACTATTGACGTTGACGCGGTCGATGCTGAACTTGCAAAAGGATACGATGTTATCCATGTGCATGAACCAGCGATTCCGCTTCTTGCTCGCCAGCTGCTTCCACGCGTTCATTGCTTGCGTGTAGGTACGTTTCACGCTGCGCTCCCCGGTAACGCACTCGGTCGTTCACTCATTAGCTCATATCGAGCCTATTTCAAATCAATCATGCCACATATCGACGTGATCACTGCTGTCAGCCCTGCAGCGATTGGCTACATTGAAAATATAGTTGAGTCTGACGCGATTCGCTATATCCCGAACGGTATATCGCTTGAAAAGATGACGCCACCAGTTGGGTCGACACGAAACAGAAACAGTATCTTCTTTATTGGTCGTCTAGAAAAGCGCAAAGGTGCTCTCTACACGATAAAAGCGTATGAGGTATTAAAGAAGCGTAACCCAGCACTAGAACTTCTTATTGGAGGCGACGGCCCGCTGCGCGAATCTCTTGAGTCATATGTCGACAAAAACGACATTGCAGACGTTAAGTTTATGGGTTTTATAAGTGACGAAGAAAAAGCCCACTATATGAGCACTTGTGGTGTCTACACATCACCTGCCCTCTATGGCGAAAGCTTTGGTATCGTTCTGGCCGAAGCTATGGCATTTGGCGCACCTATTGTTGCGCATAAAAACGAAGGCTATGAATGGGTGCTGCAAGGTACGGGCCGCTTATCGTTAGTAGACGTGCATGACATCGAAGCCTATGCAGATAGATTGCAGTTAATGCTCGAAGACGATCAATTACGCGCAGCATGGCAAAAATGGGCCAAAAACTATGTGAAACAGTTTGACTACACCAAAGTAGTTGATCAATACGAAACCCTTTACACACAGTACTTGACAAAATAGATATATGTATGTTATAATGAAACTATTATGTCATTACACCCAGAACATATGTCATTACACCCAGAACTATATCCATCAGATCAAGCCCGAGTATTTGATCAAGCTGATACCTCATTCCAGAAAATGGTATATGACGCTTATGATCATAAAACACCGGTTGAAAAAGATCTCGTGCTTTCATCATTCGCACAATTATATTTGAAAGGTGCTGAAGCAGTTGGAGCTGATAATGCCCTGAATCTTCGATACAATCTTGATCCAGTTAGATTCTCAGTACTTGCTTATAGAGCACTTACAGGTATCGTTACTCTAAACGAGAGAGGTTTGATACAGCCACCATTCGAACATGCTGAACTAGAAATTCTAGAAAAATTTACAGCTCAGACAAACCCGAGTAACAGAGCTTAACTGAACAGCGACATTTCACATACTAGAGTAAACTGTACATATAAGCTCTTAAAACTTCGCGCATCACCCCTTCAGATCCCGAATGAGCCCCAGGTACGATGTGCAAAAGGCAATTATCCCCTATTGCCTTACACAACTTATAAGCAGTTACTGGTGGACAGATATGGTCATGTCGGCCTTGCACCATCACAATTTCCATACCTTTTAACTTTTCCGCATTAGTAAGTATGAAATTATCCTCTAAAAAGCAATTGTGTGTAAAATA
>CAYNWE010000090.1:0-4444 GCA_964400855.1 uncultured Candidatus Saccharibacteria bacterium | reverse complement strand
CTGTGAGTAACACGAAAGTGATTGCAGACAGATGTCATATAGAATTAGAGCTAGGAAGGATACTTATTCCAAAATTTCCGCTCCCGCCTGGCGTGACGGAAAAACAGCATCTTGATGAACTTGTATATAAAGGGCTTTTGTATCGTTATGGTGTAGATATGCCAAAGGATACTGAAGAGCTGAGTATCTCCGAATCGCAAAAATATTTACCAGAAAATGTGCTTACTCGCGCGGCGTATGAACTTCAGATAATTGACCAGATGGGTTTTAATGGATACTTTTTAATTATTTCTGATTTCATGAACTGGGGAAAAGATGAGGGAATCGTGTTTGGACCTGGACGTGGATCTGCAGCTGGGTCGATTATCGCTTATGCACTACGAATTACTGAACTAGATCCGCTAAAGTTTGATCTACTTTTTGAGCGTTTTTTGAATCCAGATCGAATCAGTATGCCTGATATCGATATTGATATTCAAGATACGCGTCGGGATGAAGTTATTCAATACTGTGTCCAAAAATATGGCGAAAACAGAGTCGCTAATATTGTTACATTTGGCCGAATGGCTGCGCGAAATGCAGTGAAAGATGTGGCAAGGGTCTTAAGGGTTCCTTATGGGGAAGCTGATCGAATTGCAAAAATGATACCTCCGCCTATTCAAGGTCGTCATATCCCACTTGAGGTTTCTTTGCGGGAGAATGCTGAGCTAAAACAAGAATATAATAGTAGCCCAGTCGCCCAAAAAGTGTTTGATCTTGCAGTACGCCTTGAAGGAACTATTCGTAGCCACGGTGTACACGCAGCAGGCGTCGTGATAGCGCCAGACGATATTGTGAAGTTTGTTCCACTTGAAAAGGCGCAAAAAGGCGTCATTGCGACGCAATATTCGATGGGGCCAGTTGAAGAACTTGGCTTGCTGAAAATGGACTTTCTTGGGCTCTCTAACTTAACAATTATAAAAAATACGTTGCGAATAATTAAACGTGTCTATGATGTTGATGTTGATATCGACAAAATCCCAATGGACGATGATAAGACATTTGAGTTATTGCAACGTGGCGATACGACTGGTGTATTTCAGCTTGAATCGTCTGGAATGAAACGATACTTAAAAGAGCTGAAACCGACACTTTTTGAGGATATTGTGGCAATGTGTGCTTTGTATAGACCAGGACCTCTGGGCGCTGGCCTTACGGATTCTTTTGTGAAACGTAAAAACGGGGTCGAAAAAGTAACCTATGACCATCCACTCACTCGTACATCACTTGAATCAACTTATGGTGTTATTGTGTATCAGGAACAAGTCATGCAGATGAGTAAAGAAATGTGCGGGTTCACAGGTGGTGAAGCTGATACACTCCGTAAAGCTATTGGTAAAAAGAAGCGCGACGTGATGGATAAGATGGGGCTGCAGTTCATAGAGGGCGCAGTAAAGAACGGTGTCCCACAAAATGTGGTTGAGAAAATATGGAAAGATATCCTCGGGTTTGCCGATTATGCGTTTAATAAATCTCATTCAGCGTGCTACGGACTTATAGCTTATCAAACAGCATATCTAAAGGCGCATTTTCCTGCAGCATTTATGGCTGCGCTCATGACAAGTGACTCTGATGATACTGATAGACTCACTATTGAAATGAGCGAATGCGCAACGATGGGTGTTGAGGTTTTGCCCCCAGATGTTAATGAGTCTTTCGTTGAGTTTGCGGTGGTGCCCGAAAAAAATCAGATCCGTTTCGGAATGAATGCGATTAAAAACGTCGGGTTAAGTGCTGTACAGGAGATTCTAAGGGCACGCGAAAAGCAGTCGTTTGCCTCGCTTGAAGATTTTTTTAGTCGTGTAAATTCACACATTGTGAATAAAAAATCAGTGGAAAGTCTTATTAAAACTGGTGCATTTGATCGTTTTGGTTCACGATCTGTGTTACTTAATAATATTGAGTCTCTTCTTGCATTCTCTCAAAAAAAGCAAAAAGAACAGGATAGTGGCCAAACAGATTTATTTGGGAACCAAGTTGGAGAACAGTCGACTTCTCAGATTCCGCTTGGGCCTGAAGAAGAAATCTTCACACAGAAAGATTATTTGAAATGGGAGCGGGAGCTTATGGGGCTTTATCTTTCAGCTCACCCACTATCCGACTATAAAAAGTTACTTGCAGAAAAAACGCATCCGATAAGTGATGTAACTGACAAGCATGAAGATAAAAGAGCGGTAATAGGCGGCATTGTTACAGAAGTGCGAATAATTATGACAAAAAGTGGTCAGAATATGGCATTTGTGAAGTTAGCTGATTCAACAGGTGAAATCGAGCTCCTATTATTCCCTCGTGTCTTCACCGAAACATCATGGCTGTGGGTTGTTGATAAAGTGGTTATTGTAGAAGGTGATGTGAATGCACGGGACAGAGATGGTAATCCAACGTCAGAAGTGAAAATTGCAGTGAACAATGCTCGAGAAGTTCCTCATGAGGAGGCGATAAACTTTAGTTCTGGTTCAAAAAAACCGATAAAAAAATTGGCCGATCTCAAACCAAAGTCAAAAAATAAAAAATCAACGATTATCGAGCAAAAGAAATCAACTAAATTGTATATACGGATGGTTGATACTACAGATGCGGCTCGTTTGCAACAGTTAAAAGAACATTTGACGTCGTTTCCAGGGCGTGCAGAAGTTATTTTGGTAGTTGGGGATAGTAGTAAAAAACAAGCTATAAAGATACCTGAAAAAGTGAGCATTGACCAAGAAAGCATGTCTGTATTAATGACACTTTTTGGTGAGGAGAACGTACGGTTACAATGAAAAAATTAGACTATAAAATATGCCTTGTTTCAGTAGATGTGCGAAGTGCTCATAACATCGGTGCGTTTTTTCGGACGTGTGATGGGTTCGGTGCTGAGTTATTTATCGTTGGTGCATCACCAAGACCCGTATACGATGATGATAATCGCTTGCCGCATATCGCCAAAAAAGCGCAAAAAGAAATAGCTAAAACTGCAATAGGTGCGGAGACATCCGTCTTATGGCGTTATGCAGATACGCTTCTTGAATGTATTACTCAGCTGCAAAAAGAAAATTATTATATTGCTGGTATTGAGCAAGATGCTGTAAGCCGTTCACTTATGATGCTTCCAAAAAATAAAAACATCGCACTAGTTGTAGGTAGAGAAGTCGAAGGATTAAGCGACGTTGAAAAAAAGTTATGTGATGGTATTTTTGAAATCCCTATGTATGGTGAAAAAGAGTCATTCAATGTCTCTGTTGCAGCTGGAATTGCACTCTATGAATCAAGACGCTAGCGCTTAGCTCATAAACGTGGTAGAGTATTTTTAAGGATTCATAATGCCAAAAAAGACAAAACAGGTTACAAAGACTACTCGATCGAAGCGCCAGAGTGCTCAGCATCCGAAGCATTTCCTAAAAGTATATTGGCCATATATACCAATCATTTTGATGGTGAGCTTTGGGATGTTTTTTGGGAACGCAAACCCTGTTCGACAGTATGGTAGTTCTCCTGCGACACTCGCATATTCAACAGAAATGAGTGCTTCAGCGCTCCTATCAGCAACAAATACTCAGCGAGCTAGTAATGGCCTCGGTTCGTTAAAGCTTAATTCAAAACTCAATGCGTCTGCTCAAGCAAAGGCAAACGACATGGTTGCTCGCGATTACTGGGCTCACAATACGCCAGATGGAGATGAGCCTTGGGTATTTATAGACGCGGCGGGTTATTCTTACAAAAAAGCAGGTGAAAATCTTGCATATGGGTTCTCGACGAGTGATGCAACAGTTATTGGATGGATGAATAGCCCGAGCCATCGCGCAAATATACTCGATACGTCATACACAGAGGTGGGATTTGGTTTTCTTAATGCCGAAAACTTTACTGGTACTGGTCAGGAAACAGTCGTTGTTGCGCATTATGGCGAGCCACTTACTGCGGCTGCACCTGCTCCTGCACCAGCGCCGACACCAGCTCCTGCTTCAGCGACGAAGCCGGCAACGTCACCAAGCACTCCTGCACCAGCTCCCACACCAGCACCGGTCACAGAAGAGGTTGTCGTTCCAGAGCCCGAGATTACAGCAGAAGAAGCTAAGCCAACAGAAACTAATAAAGACAGCCCAACGAATACTGAAACAGCCGTGACAGACACTGAGTCTAAGAATATTACTCGTTTACAGTGGTTAACTGGCGGGAAGGCACCATGGAGTGCATTGGCTATTTCGGTAGTAAGCTTTGCGGTTGTTATCATTTGGCTGATCAAACACGCAGTGCTCGTTAAACGGTTTGTTTTGCAGGGTGAGCATTTTGTTGCTCATCATCCGTTGATAGATATTGCTGTTGTGACTGTCGCTGCGATTGCGGTTTATCTGTCGCAATTTGCAGGTGTAGTACTCTAACGCTTACTAAAGCGACTTTAAGTTTAACGATGCTTATGCTTTAA
>CAYNWE010000089.1:0-4465 GCA_964400855.1 uncultured Candidatus Saccharibacteria bacterium | reverse complement strand
GCTTTCGTTGTCCATGAAGTAGAACTTTGATCCATCGTTGTACAGATACTGCACGTTGCTGTAGCTCAATTCAACACTATCAAGTTGTTCATTCCCTTTGAACGTCTTTTGTAGTACTCGACCGTCGAGCAAACTTTTTATCGTGACGTTCACAATCGAACCACCACGACCAACAACCTTCTGCGAATACTCTGTTACACGGTACGGGTGCCCTTCAAAGCTAAACACCGCACCTTTTCTTAAATCAGTTACTCCTAGACTCATAGCAATGTCATACTTAAACTCTTGTTAAAAGCGTAAGAAATTCCTTTCGTTAAAATCAATTGTATTGAACTTACACTATCAGCGAATGGCTTGTATATTATCGCGCACCCAGTCGGCAAAATTATCTACGTCCCCGTGGCTCATGACTTTATCGTCGAGTGCGGAGAGTTTTGACTCAATCCGCTTGAGTTGATCCCTGATAGTTATTGCATTTTTTCTCACTTGCACATCATCTTCAAGTTTCTGAAACATCGCAGTAAGTTCTCGGGACTGAGCATGTGACTTGTCGTCCAAGCAGTCCTTGAGCCTATTTTGCATTGAAATAACTTGGGCATGAAAGCGCTTATAGTCCATAAATGCTCCTAGTTACTGACAAAAGGCATCAATGCCAAATGTCGTGCACGCTTAATCGCTTTTGCGAGCTGTCGTTGCTTGCTTTCAGTCAATCCAGTTTTCTTTCGTTGTTCAATTTGTCCGTATTGGTTCACGTATCGTTGTAGGGTTTTGAAATCCTTGTAATCAAAATACGGGATATCAGTCCTGTGTTTAAAAATCTTTGCCACTGTTTACTCCTTGTTTAGCGCGCCTATTTATAGCGGCCATATTCGCTCGATGCTACGCTAGCGTGGCGCTTCACTGTATCTGATATACACTTCTGCGTCCGCTACTCGCCTCAAACGAATCTGCCTCGCTCTAAATAACCGCTTATCTGTTGTTAAATTATATGTATCATATTCCTTGAAAAAGGAATATTAATCTTCGTGAATGATACCTTCGTCACTCGGTGTATGAAGCTCATTCTGTCTTACTCGTAACGCTTCAACTATTCTTCGTGATTTATCAGACCCTTCGTGTAGCTCTGCCTGCTTGACTAAACCCCTTCGAGTGTAAGCGAGCTGGCTCCTAAGAGACCACCCCACAAGCATGAGCATGCTCGTTTCAGAAGCAAGTCTCCCAATTGTTTGAATTCTTTCTACTGGGTGCCGAAACAATGAAGGTAACTCTACTGCATGTGCCTGCTCGACTGTTAAAGGACCATGTATTTCAGTTCCAATAAGTGCATCGTTAACCATTTTGCTACTCCAATCTCCACCATTTTCTATTCGGTTTTAAGGGATTTTTGGCTGTACAGTCTGAGATGGAGACCGAGCACAATCCTTAAATTTTAACAGTTAGATCGTTAGTGCGATTTGGGATGATGGCTGAGCACAAAAGCTGAAGTCGTAGTCTATGCTACGACGAAGCTTTTTGACGCAGGCCAGCGCCCAAAGCGTGCAACGAGGTAATTGTTAAAACGGGATGTCGTCTAGGTTAATAGGCTCATCGCCAATATCCTCGATAGCCGCTGGCTCGCTCTTCTTTGCAGAGCTTGCGCTACTGCTTGAGCTTGACGAACCACCACTTGGTGCTCCACCGCCGTCCCTATCGCCACCGACAAAGTTAAAGTCCTCAACGACGACTTCTACTTTGCTACGCTTCTGTCCCTCTTGTTCCCATGACCGCTGTTGCAAGCGACCAGATACCAATATGCCACTTCCCTTTTTCATGTACTGTGTGATGATTTCCGCCGGCTTGCCCCAGATGTTACAGTCGATGTAATCAACTGCTTCTTGCTGCTCGCCTTGCGCGTTTTTCCAACTTCGGTTTACTGCTAAGCTAAAGCTTGCGACATTCTGCCCGGTTGGAGTTGTTCGTAGTTCTGGATCCCTCGTTAAGTTCCCCATAAGCACTACTTTATTAAATCCTCTCATCTCGTACCCTCCTTAAAGTTCTTCGTCGTTTTACAATTCTATTTTACCACTCCCCACTGCTGGCTTAACGCCTGTTGGCGCACGACACTAAAAGCGAAGTGCAGGTGAAGCCGAAACGGTGTCGTGGATCAGTAGGCGCTAAGCCTACCTATCTCTATTCTTCGTCGTCGTTGTCTTCTGCTGCGTCTGTTTCGCTTGCGCCCATTTGGCTCAAACGCTTGTCACGGTTAACTTTCATCGCTTCTGCTTTCGCAATAGCTTTCAAGTCAGGCTTCGTGATCAAGAAACGTATGACTTCACTGACGATGTTCAAACCATCGTTCAATGGCTTCACACCACTCGTTGGCATTTCAAGTGTATAGAATACATACACTGCGTGCTCATGAGTAGCGATCTTGTAGGCAAGCTTACGCTTCCCCCAATTATCAGTTTCTTTGACACTTCCGCCAGCATCGGCGATAAGCTTTGTGACCAGCTTTTCAGCCTTTTCTAGATCAATTTCTAGATCAGGATGATAAAGCACAGCTAGTTCGTACTGCTCCATCTTCGTGGAACTCCTTTCCTTGGTTTATCAGATTTCAAACTGAGATTTGAAACCAGAAATTAGTTGTTTACAGAGACAATTATATCATTTCTCCGAACAAGTTACAACTAAACCTTAGGCCTGCTATTTTAGACTTACACACCTCTAACTTGCGCACCGAAAGACGAAATACACTCCAAATATAAAAAAGCATACAAGCACCACTAAATGCAGTGCAGCCATGCTAATCCAGACCGTTTTTTCACGCTTTAACAGCGTTGAGTGAGTGATTCGAGACACGATAAATACTGTAAACAACACAAGAACAAAAATAATCCCAGCCATCACCACCCAGCGGTTTGCAGCGACAAAAGATACAATCGTATTGCGACAAACTTCAGAGTCAAGAAATGCAAACACTATAACTCATCCAGCGCAGCGTCTTCTTCTGCATCAACACCACTTTTACCACTGCCAAAGACGTCATCCATACTTGAAATCAACACATCGCGCGGCTTACTACCGTCTGCTGAACTCACAATCCCCTGTTCTTCCATCATATCAATCAAACGTGACGCGCGACCGTAGCCGATACGCAGTCGTCGTTGTAGCAAGCTCGTACTTGCTTTGCGGTTTTCAACCACGACATGCACCGCATCACGCCACATATCGTCGTCACTACCGCTACCACCACCTGCATCGACGACAACGCCACCCTTACCGTTTAGCTGTACTGGCTGACTTACGACTTCATCATCGTATTGCGGTGGTCGCTGCATACGCAAGAAATCATTCACTTTTACTGCTTCTTCGTCAGTAATAAACGCACCTTGCACACGTTTTGGTTTTGGCATGTCAGAAGTGCTGAACAACATATCACCCATACCAAGCAGCTTCTCTGCTCCCATGCCGTCAATAATAGTTCGTGAGTCAACCTGGCTTGCAACAGTGAAGGCAATACGTGCAGGGACGTTTGCCTTGATAAGACCGGTGATCACGTCAACGCTTGGGCGCTGTGTAGCGAGTACTAAATGTATACCAGCCGCACGCGCCTTCTGTGCAATTCGCACGATCAACGCTTCAACGTCTCGCGCCGCCATCATCATGAGGTCAGCAAGCTCGTCTATTACGATGACGATATACGGCATCGAATCAACATCTTTGAGATTATTGTACTCAGCAATGCTGCGCTTATTAACACCAGCAAAAGTACGCAAGCGTCGTTCCATTTCAGACACCGCCCACTTAAGCGCACTAATACATTTTTCTGGTTCAGTAATAACTGGGGTTAGCAAGTGCGGAATGTCGTTGTATGGGGTCAATTCAACTTGCTTCGGGTCAACAAGAATCAGCTTCAAATCTGCCGGGCTGTTTTTGTACAAAAGGCTTGTGAGCAAGGTGTTAATCATGACTGATTTACCAGAACCAGTTTGTCCAGCAATGAGTAAATGAGGCATCTTGTTCAGTGCAGCGACGACAGGTAAGCCTGCAATATCTCGTCCAATGGCAAACCCAAGCGGCTCTTGCAGCGTCTTCCATGCCTTGTCATCTAAAATGCCTGACATCCGTACGGTTGCCGACTTCACATTTGGGACCTCGATACCAACTGCGCGCTTCCCTGGAATAGGCGCCTCAATACGGATACTTTGTGCTGCCAGATTGAGCGCTAACTCACGATCGAGGGCAGAAATTTTACTTAGCTTGATGCCTGCAGGCGGCTTAAGCGTAAACTGTGTTACACGTGGACCAATGTTAGCCCCTTCCATATCCACATCAATGTTAAAGTTCTGAAACGTATCTTTGATGATATCAGCGTTACCGTTCACATCACCGGCATCCGCTTTGTCCTGCTTTTTGATCAATAAATCGGTGGTTGGGAACTGCCAATTCGGGTCGCGCGCTTCTGTAAGTGCTTGATGATTTTCTT
>CAYNWE010000088.1:0-4577 GCA_964400855.1 uncultured Candidatus Saccharibacteria bacterium | reverse complement strand
GTTTATCTCAAAAAAATATGGCTGGTCAAGTTCATCATTTTTAAAGACTAGGTCAATCCCCGCCATATCTCTCCCTAATTTTTCTACACCCACAAAGCACATTCGCTGTACATTTTCCGGAAAATCCGAAAACTCATATTTCTGTACATTCGCTCCCAATGAAGGGTTGTTTAAATGAATGTCTAACCGAGTTCTCTCTCTTTTAAAAACAAGCCCAGGCTTGCCCCCGACGAATAAAATTCGATAATCACCAGAATTACCTATCAATTCTTGTGCGATAAACTTTTCGTTTCCATATTGAACGCAATAATCTAAGAATTCATTTTTGTTATGAATTAAATGGTTAGACCGAGCTTTCGTACCCGTCGCAGACTTAAATACAAAAGGAACGCCGATTTGCTTTGACAGTATCTCGTATTTGGTTTGAAAATAATACATTGGCATATGAATTGTTTTTGGGATAGGTAGTGAATTCACCGACAAGATTGCATATTCCCCAACCTTCGAGTGAACCAAATTACTCAGCAGTTCTTTTGGCCAAAAATCTATACCTTTTTCGTTTAATAAATGAGCGAATGCAACTGCCTGCTCTTCAAAACCCATCACGGTTTTAATATAAACATAATCATAAGAGAGTAAACTTTTTTCCGATTCAATGTCTATACAATCATTTCGATCACCAAATGTGAACATGAGGTTTCTAAAGTAGAATAAGGTACATTGATACGTATTTTTAGAGCCGCTATTAATACTTTCTACAAACTGAACTATTTGATCATCAAAGACTTGCTGCGAAGAGGCGCTCACAATAGCAATTGTTTTGTAGTTACTCATTTGAGCAAGATTAAACTGAAATCAGCTTAGATGCAAGCTTTTCAATTGCCAATATAGATTCTTCTCCCAAAGCAGGGTCAAGAAAGCCTGGCCATGCGTTCATTTCAAGTACTTGCCAGCGATTCCCTGAAAGAATAAAGTCTACCGCGTAATACCTGTGTTGAGTGCCCAGATTAAATCTTTTATCTATAATACTCACCAACTCAAGAAGAACGTCAGGTAACTCGGTAGCGTTCAGTATTTTTTCCTCGCCGCCAAATGAGATATTAGATATCAGCCCACCACGTGGAGGCAATCGAAGTCTTCCATACAAAGTTTCGCCGTCAAAAACTGCAACCCGCAAATCATGAGGACCTTCACACAGTCCAGGTACACCAGCACTCCCGTCTATGAAGTCTTGTACGACAAGCGGATAAGTAAAATTATCTTTAAAATTACTTTTTTTGCCAATAAATACTTCTTCACCACCATCAGAGTCGATAGATTTTATAACAACATTTTCATCATCATCAAAATCTTCAAGCATATCTTCGAGTATACTTTTCGTATTTGCCAGATATGTCTTCGGGTGCATATCGGGAATAAACTGAAAAGTCTTAAACTTATCAATGCATATATCCGTCAGTTTTTTAGGGTTTATAACCGTAATGTCAGTCGCTTTAAATCTTGCTTTATCAAATACATATGAAACAGTGATTGGCTTCTCAACTTTTTGATACGAATGGATTGTGCCATCTTCATCAAAACTTGGCTGCCAGTACCAGCGAAATGTTCCATTACCCTGATACGACTCATCTTCATTATGCACGATCACTACTTGCACCTGTTGTTTATGCAAATACTGATACAAGTAGCTATAAGCCCGTCTGTAATATTCTGATACATACTGAGGGCCATTGACATCATCAACATTATCTACATAGATACACACCTGCTTCATATTTTTATCTGCTACCCAGTTACGCGTTTATATGCTAGGTATATTACAACACCCAATATGACAATCATCATCACAATCATGGTGATGAATCCCTGCTCGAAATCTTGATCTGGTTTTTTTTGAAGCATTTGCTTCATCATACCGCGAGCGAGCTACTTAAACCAGCCTTTTTTTGCGTTCGCTTTGAACTGCTCGAGCAATTCTTTTTGCTCTTTGCTGAGCTTGGTCGGCGTGTCAATGATAACTGTCACAATATGAGCACCACGTGACTCACTCCGCAAGTGCGGGACACCGTGTCCTGACAGTTTGAAATCTGTTCCAGTCTGCGTTCCTGCCGGTATTTTCATTCGCACAGGACCGTCTACTGTATGCACATCTATCTCAGTACCTAGTGCTGCATCAACCATATCGATATGTACTTTGCTCAAGACAAGCTCACCTTCTCTTGTAAATTCTTTATGTGGTTTTACCCGAATATGAACATATAGATCGCCCTTGTTACCATTTGCAGTCGATTCACCGTAGCCACTAAGCCGAATCGTTGCCCCGTCATCAATACCTGCTGGAATTTTAACCGTAATATTCTTGTCTTTACGCACTGTTCCGCTCGCATTACACACACTACATTTTTCTTCAGGTATCTTGCCTTTGCCGCGACATTTTTGACATGTCACCGCCTGCTGAATGTTACCGAATATAGTCTGCGCAACGCGGACTTCTTGCCCTGAGCCTTTGCATGTTTCGCATGTCACTAGTTCATGACCAGGCTCAACCGTTGTCCCCTTACAATGGTCACAGACATCATGCAAATTGAGCTTCACTTCTGTCTCGACGCCAAAAATTGCTTCTTCAAAATCAAGCACCATTTCCATTTCAACATCTCGGCCACGCTCCGGGCGTTTGCCGCGCTGCTTGCTACCGCCGCCAAAAAAGCTCCCAAACAAATCACCAAACCCACCAAGGTCGTCAAAGTCAAAATTAACACTGTGGCCTTGTCCACCAAAGCCCTGAAATGGGTTTCCACCATCACCACTCGCCCCACCCACACCAGCGTGTCCAAACTGGTCGTAACGCTGTCGCTTCTGCGAGTCCTTTAATACTTCGTAAGCTTCATTTACTTCTTTAAACTTCGTTTCGTCGCCACCCTCTTTGTCCGGGTGTAACTCTATCGCTTTGCGTCGAAATGCTTTCTTTATTTCGTCGTCAGAAGCACCTTTTACCACCCCTAAGACTTCGTAGTAATCTCGTTTACTCATTAATTTCGCTGCCTCCGTCGCCAGTCAATTTTATCAATCACATAATGTACCGCTGTAAAGATGCCGTCAAATAACAGAAATAAAGCGTCGTTCATATCAACTATTTTAGCACTTGAAGCTACAGAGTGCCAGTATTTTGTTCGTTATACCGAGTAACTAACGCATTCTTATGACACAGCAAAAAAGCACTTGTCGCAAGGTCAGGTGCAAGTCCGTAGCGCTTATTTATATAGCCTACAAACCCTTCATCATGCACAAATGACTCTACACTATCGTGGTCTGCTTCTCCACTTACATATAAAGCCATAAAACGACTCAGTTCATCGTCTTGGCTTGCTATCTCTATTGCAGAAAAGTAAAAGCTGGTGTCGTATGCCTCTTGGCTTCTATTCATAGCCACAGTATACAGGATATTAAAATATTAAGACACTTTTTTATTGTTCGTCAACACGACGACTGGTGCGAACTGCGTTATATATGGCCGGTATCTCCATGTGAGACACCGTCTTTTCCATGTGCTTACCATGGCTAATACCCAAAATGGTGCTCGCGGTGATAAATGCACTGAGTGCACCAGCTTGAGCCAAATTAAGCGCTGTCTTTTCAACAGTATTTTCAATTTCTAATAAAGTTTCCATTTTTACTTTTCGTGTATTATGTTTGTTTTTGTCGTGCTCACAAGAAGCACCATGACAATAAATACATTATAGCAAATATTACACTAATTGTCAATATTATTATGCTTAGTTGAAATACTGGCCGTAGTATTCCCAGAAGTGACGCACTATCAATGTCGCAAATGTAAGGATGAGCATAAACCAGAGCAGCCACACATTCCGCCTCATAAATTGCAGCAGTTTGTTATATTTCTGGTGAGCCAAAATACCATTATCCGTCAACCAGGCAAACCCAGAAACAGTGATAGTCCATGCCGAAAACCACACGATTGAGCAAAATATACACAATGACCCAATCACATACACAGATTGTATAAAGAACCACACCACCATCCCCATAAACCCCAGCATACCCGCCATGAAGGCGTACCAAAACCATTTTTTAAGTTCCGCACCAGCAAGTAGCACCACGCCAAGCGTGATTAACACAGCGAATACCGCTATGCCAACGTACTCATTGCTTACCCCAAAGGTTTGCGACTGTGGCGACAGAAAAACATTACTGCATGAATACACAGGGTTGATATTACAGGGGAGTTCAGTCGAAGGATTTTTGAGCAAATGCTCCTTTTCAACTGCAATTGCACCAGAAGCAAGCAATCCGGTCAGCCCAAAGATCAAAAGAAGCACTGGGAAGGCAGCTCGAACATTTAAATTCTTTTTGCACCATTTTTTTATTGATTGCCGACTCATTTTTGTTCCTTTTCTTTCTTAATAGTATCAATTCCGACCGCTTGGCTCACATGAGTAAACCCGTCTCGCTGCAGTAAACTTGCGAGCTCTTTGTTCATTTTGCCGACAACAGCGGGACCCTGAAAAATAAGGCCAGTTATGAATTCAACAAGTGTCGCACCAAGCCGAATTTTAGTA
>CAYNWE010000087.1:0-4812 GCA_964400855.1 uncultured Candidatus Saccharibacteria bacterium | reverse complement strand
CGCACCAGCCAATGGTCGGTCAAGCAATTCTTGTTCCTAATATTCTAGGTGATTCAATGGTTGATCAGACACCTCTTCCGGTAGAGCAATCCAATTAAATAAAATAGCGTTATAACATTTTAACCACCACTACCTGTGGTGGTTTTTCCATTTTCTGTGGATAAGTGGGTAAAAAGGGGTAGAAAGTGGGTAAAAAAGGGTTGCTGTGGGAGGCCGTGGGTAGTATTCTTCTTGTAGTGGATGTTCGGTAAGCCAGCCAAAACAGCAGGCCTGAATCGAGAAAAACAAAAACCACTAAATTAAAAAATTAACTAATCACCAGAAATATGGGCAAGGTAGATTACTTCGAACGCAAACTCGACGATAAGAATCGTCTGACGATTCCGCCAGAGCTGCGGGACGAGCTTGCTCATGGAGTCATCTTGACCCGAGGTTTCGGTCAATATCTACACATGTATCCGTTGGATGTATGGAATACGATGGTTGAACCGAAGCTAGATGGAGATATCCTCGACGAGCGGATCGCCGACCTTAACGTACAGTTTCGGATGGGCAAGGTTGAAACCGCACTCGATGACAAGCAGGGACGTATCCGTTTGGATAGCCACTTGCTTGCTTATGCGGGAATCGATAAGGATGTTGTGGTGGTTGGTGTTGGTCGTTACTGGCGGTTGATGGCAAAGTAGCCATTCAGTCGTAAATAGTAAAAGCACTTTAACATTTACATAAAAAGCCCAATTAGAAAAACAAATATGTGAGCTATCTTAACTTTTGCGATTGTAGCGAAAGGAAAAAGAGCAGCCAGAACAGACGATTTATTCGACTGTCCTGCGCGTCGAGAAAAAACCTTGGTTTTGTCTCGAATAGCGGAGCGGTTTGAATTTACCTAATTGGCAGCCAGCAAGTGACCAAAAGGAACACTATAAAAGCCCTTCGCACATTTCTCAAAAACACCTCCCAAAACTCCACCTCACACATAAGTCTCTCAACTTTTTTTGATGAACAAGATGAGAATGAAGATTATTTGAAAATTTTTTAAATTTTCTATAAAAAAATCCTTCAGAAATTCGCATCGTTCATTGAATAACAAAAACAAAAACTGATCAAAAACAAAAAGCTGGCTGCTAATTAGGTGACTTTAAACATAAAAATATGTCACAAACAAAAATCAAAAACAAAATTAAAAATCACGTCCCGGTACTTTTGCACGAAACACTTGATCTACTCGATCCTCAAATAGGAGAGTCGTATCTCGATGCAACTGCAGGGTATGGTGGACACGCACAAGCAGTTTTAGAACGGACCCATGCAAGCGCGACGCTTGTTGACCGTGATGAAAATGCACAAGCTGCACTCGGCGACTTGTTTGCTCATGACAAACAGGTGACTTTGTTGCATCTTGATTTTTTGCAGGCATGCGAAGCGCTTGCGGAAGAGAACGCGCAGTTTGATTTAATTCTGGCTGATTTAGGCGTATCGTCACCGCACCTTGACAATACCAGTAGGGGATTTTCACTTTTACACGACGCACCTTTGGATATGCGTATGGACCCATCGCAAGAGAAGTCTGCATATCAAGTAGTGAACGAGTATCGTGAAGAAGATCTTGTTCGTATTTTAAAAGAATATGGGGAAGAACCGAAGGCGAAACGTATGGCCCAGATGATTATTGAATCACGGCCTATTGAAACGACGTTAGAACTTGCGGCTATCGCAAAAAAAGTATGGCCAGGGTATTCACGTTCTCATCCAGCGACTCGCCTTTTTCAGGCAGTGCGAATAGAAGTAAATGACGAGTTAGGACAAATAGAGCGTGCGCTTCCGCTTATGGCACGTTTAATAAAGCCGAATGGTCGACTCGCTGTCATCACCTTTCATAGTTTGGAAGATCGAATTGTAAAACGATTTTTCAAACAAGTGGCAGGCGATAGGTATGATGCGGACTTTGTCGAAGTGACAAAAGGACCGGTTACCGCCTCTCAAAGTGAATTAGTTACTAATCCGCGTGCTCGTAGTGCGAAGCTACGAATAGTACGCAAGCGAAAATAAAAACAAAAAAAGAAGGGCAGGGCTTAAAAATGCCAATACAGGTAAAAACTAGCTCACGTTCTTACAAAGTTAAGGTTAGAGTCGCTTAAGGATTTCTCGTTATTTAAAGAGGAACCTAAAGTGTCTGACTGACAGTTTGTAAAACGTCCAAAAAAGCCGAATGTAGTGCAGTGCTAAGATATTGTGTTACTTAGCGAGACCGCTACATTCGGCACCAAAAAAAGAAAAAACAAAAACAAATGACATATTCATCATCATTATCAGTAGGAAAATCACGTTTTGCCGGTCGCGGTCAAAACGCTGTTTCATTTCGAAATGAATCGCAGCGACTTGGTCCTGTAAGCAACGCGATTGTACTCATTGTACTCACGTGTCTTATTGGGCTTGTCTATCTGACGCAGGTCACGAAAACAAATGCATATAGCTATCAGATTCAAAATCTTCAAACAAAGCAATCTTCACTAAAAGAAGAGCAAAAAGATCTTGAACTTACGGCTGCACGTTTGCGTTCTGTGGACTCTGCAGCAGTTGCGAATGCATCAGCAGGGCTTGTATCGGTTGCGCCAACAGCAACGCTACAGTAGCTGCCCAGGAAAGGTATACTAGAGTGAGTACTTATGGACTCATCATCGAATAACGCTCAACCACTACATCGTATAAAATTCTTTTATGTATTTCTTGCATTAATTGCGCTTCTGTTTGGAGCGCGACTTTTTTATTTACAAATAGTACGTGGTGATTTTTATGCATCAGAAGCGCGTTCTTCCCAGTTAAAACAGTTTGAAATACCAGCCGATCGTGGTGGTATTTACGCCTATGACGGGGCAGAGATAGTGCCATTAGTACTCAACGAGACTCGTTATCGTGTCACTGTTGACCCTGAAATAGTTGCGGATGCACAGAAAACAGCTGAAACGCTCGCACCACTGGTAGGAAAATCAGTAGATGAAGTAAAGAAGTTACTTGAAGCAGATTCTCGCTATGAAGTGATTGCGACGAAGCAGACAAAGGAGCAAAAAGAAGCGATTGATAACCTAAAACTAGCAGGTATTTTTACAAACGAAAAAGTGCCGCTACGTGTATATATACAGGGACCGATTGCTGGTCAAATCCTTGGGTTTGTGAACGATGCTGGCGAAGGTAACTATGGCATAGAGCAGTATTTTAATAGTGACTTAACGGGTACGCCAGGGAAGGTGAAGGCGTTGACAGACAAAAATAACATCCCGTTGCTTGCAACACAGGACAACACTCTTGTTGAGCCGGTTGATGGCAAAGACATCGTGTTGACACTCGACGTTTCTATGCAACGACAAGTTGAGCGGTTGCTGAAAGAGGGCCTGACGAATGCCAAAAGTGAATCAGGGAGCGCCATTGTACTTGACGTTCGTAGCGGTGCCGTTAAGGCATTAGCCAACTACCCAAGCTACGATCCAGCGCAGTTTAGCCAGGTTGAAGACGCAGCTCTATTTACAAATCCTGCGGTCAGCTCTCCACTAGAGCCTGGGTCGGTAATGAAGACGCTTACTGCAGCGGCAGCACTCGATTTAGGCGCAGTTGGGGCAGAGCAATCGTATGCAGACCCGAGCTTCTTCAAGATAGACGATGCTGTAGTGCGCAATATTGAAGAAGATGGTGGGGCGGCAACGCGGACTGTGTCGGATATTTTACAATTTTCGCTAAACACTGGTGCGACTTGGTTGCTCATGCAAATGGGCGGCGGGGAATTAAACGAACAGGGTCGAATCGCATGGCACGACTATATGACTAATCATTACAATTTTGGGCAAAAAACAGGGATCGAGCAGGGGTATGAAGCTGAAGGGATTGTTCCGAGTCCAACTGATGGCTTTGGGCTCAATATTCAGTATGCAAACACTTCTTTTGGACAGGGAATGACGACGACACCGATTCAGATGGCAGCTGCAGTTGCTTCGGTGGTGAACGGAGGCACCTATTATCGACCAACATTCATCAGTGGTTCTTTGAATGGGGATGGGCAGTTAGAGCCGAAACGGCCGGAAGTAAAAAAAGAAAATGTTGTAAGTGATGTGACGTCTGAAACGATTGTACGGTTCATGAACAATGTCGTTGACAAAAATAATAAATCGGCAGTTCGGGCGGGCTACAGCGTGGGAGGTAAGACTGGTACCGCCGAGATTGCGAACCCAGCTGGTGGGTACTTTGATGACAAGTTTAACGGAACGTACGTCGGGTATGTGGGAGGCGACTCGCCGGAGTATGTGATTATGATTCGGGTCAATGAGCCTAAAATAAGCGGTTACGCTGGGTCAAAGGCCGCTGCACCGATTTTTTCGAGTATATCAAACATGCTGATAGATAACTTCACCATATCGAGAAAGACTGAATAATGGTATAGTATCTTGAGAGAATACACTGATAAAACTAAACAAAAAGACTGTAAAAAGATGACCGAAACAGCTGCATATATGGTAAACCATTTTTTTTATGAGAAGGTACAGTCATGATCTATGCTGGGTCACGTTATCAGGCGCAAAGACGACGAGTACCTCGGGAGCCGGTGCAGGGTGGTGCGTCTTCACGACGACACCGGCCAGACTATGTGCTACTCGTTATTATGACTGCACTACTTATGATAGGTGCTGTAGTGGTATATGCAATTGGGCCAGGGCTGACAAACGGCAAAAACTTGCCAGAAAATTATTATAGTTCTAAACAGTTGACGGCGATATTTCTCGGAGTAATTGGTTTTTTTATTGCTTCTGCTGTCCCGCTCGAAAA
>CAYNWE010000086.1:0-4817 GCA_964400855.1 uncultured Candidatus Saccharibacteria bacterium | reverse complement strand
CGTCGCAGGTATAATAACGCTAAGCTTGTAACACTATACGTAGGTAGATTGAGTATTGTTTGTTTTTATTAAAAAATGTGTTGACATAGTATACCTATGGTAGTATACTTAAGGTATACAAATAAATTTTGAAAGTAGGTGTGTATGTTTGGAAAGTTGAAAGCAGGCCGCATCTTGGATGCTGCTTGGAAGGTATTAAAAAATGACAAAAAACTGGTAATAACTCAGGGACTCGGCACGCTGCTTGTGCTTATCACGCTTGGGTTAGGGTCGGTGATTTACTTTACGTCTATGAACCAGTCAACGACAGTAAATGAGTTTGGTTCGCAGATAACTTATGCTCCATCAGTTGTTAGCTATATTGCACTGTTGCTTACTGTTTTTTTCATCACGGTGATAGGTGAATTCATGGCAGCCTTTATTATGGTACTGGCATTAAGTCATTTCCGCGGTGCTCCTATTAGTGCAAAGCAGGCGAGAAAACGCGTCTTCTCTCGCTGGAAAGCGTTGCTTAAATACACGGTTATTGCAACTATAGTTGGCACCGTGATTCAGCTCATTATTGAAAGAATCCCTTTTATCGGTGGAAAGGTGATTGCGTGGCTTGGAAGCATAGCTTGGTCAGCCGCTACTATGTTCTCGACTGCTGTTATTGTTGATAAAAAAGAAGATAATCCGTTTCAGGCTATCAAGACCTCGTCAAAACTTGTTCGTGATACGCTTGGGGGTAATATTAAGGTGAATCTAGGGCTTATAACTGTGATGCTTATTGGACTTATGACCGCAGTGCTTACGGGGCTTATCGTGAGTACGTCGCTAGCTGTTATCGGCGCACCAATTATCGTGTTTAACGTTGCATCACTTGTCGTACCTTTGCTCATGATCTTTGCTGTAGCTATTGTGGGTGGTACGTTGACCGCAATCGTTCGTGCAGCACTATATGAATTTGCAGTGAGCGGCAAAGCTCCTGAGCATTTCAATAAAGAGATGTTAGAGGCAGCAATAACAAAAAAACGAGCAAAAAAAGTTTTTGGTTGGTAGGCGGCGAGTATGCAGCTAAACAACTACGAGCAAACACTGCTCGACGGGTGGGAAGAAGTCTATAAAAAGAGCCAGTTGACCTTGTGGATCTTGCTCGCGCTGAAAGACGGACCGAAGCATATGGCTGACATAAAGAGCTTTATTCGAACAGCGACCCACGAGACAATTGAAGCAGACGACAAAAGTATGTATCGTGCGCTGAGACGATTTCAGGATGCAGAACTAATGCATTTTACCGAACGGGACAATCCAGCAGGTCCAAAGCAGAAGGTATTTCAGCTAACTGAGACAGGTAACCGTGTCCTAGCGGCTTTCATAGCGCGTAATATCACGAACGTATTTTTACACCCACGCATTCAAAAATTACTAGAGAAGTAGTGCGGGCAATGTGCATATATAGACGATTGCTGTTATTATGCATTCAGTATGAAACGTGTTTTTAGAAGACAAAAACCACCAAAAGGTAATTTTGCCTTTATTGATTCGCAGAATCTGAACCTCGGTATCCAGCGCGCTGGGTGGAAGATGGATTGGAAGAAATTCCGTGCTTACCTGAAAGAAAAGTACGATGTAGAAAAAGCCTATATGTTCATCGGCTATTTACCTGAAAACGAAGATCTCTATACACAAATGCAGTCTGCTGGCTACTTAGTTGCGCTTAAACCGACATTAGAAATGTTCGCAACGCCAGAAGACGACCAAAAAGACGACAAAGATAAGCCACCGACAAAAGGTAACGTTGACGCAGAGTTGGTTATGTATGCAATGAAAGAGTTACCAAATTATCAAAAAGCGATCATCGTTTCGGGCGATGGTGACTTTTATTCGCTTATCGAATATTTATCTGACCGTCAAAAACTACTCTGTATCATGACGCCAAACTGGCGGTATTCAACCCTCCTTAAACCGTTTGAACGCTACATAGTTCGATTGGATACTTTAAAGTATGAGCTGTCATATCGCGCATATCGAGGATCACATAAAAAACGTGACAAAGCGCACATTGACTCTGCCGCTAAGCCAGCGCATAATCGAACTCAGCATAAATAAGAGGAGTCTTGTATGGATGTTGAAATAAATGTATTAGCAGTGCTATTGGCAACAGTGATGAGTTTCGCCGTTGGGTTTGTCTGGTATATGCCAAAAGTGTTTGGCGAAGAGTGGCGTAAGCTTATAAATATGGACAAAAAAACGATGGACAAGGGGCCCGGCACAAGCGCGTGGGTGAAGACGACGCTCGGCGCATTTTTGCAAGCATATGTGCTTGCACATGTGACCTATTTGTCGTTTAGCTTCTTTAACGGGGCAAGTTTCTTTGAGTCAGCCGTCACGAGTGCATTATGGATGTGGGTTGGTTTTCAGTTGAGCGTGTTTCTCACGCATGACAGTTTTGAACAGCGACCGCTTAAACTCACTGTTCTGAATGCAGGTAATCAGCTCGCCACACTTGTTGCGATGGGTCTCGCTATCGGATGGCTTGGGTTGTAGCAGCAGTCTCTTTGTCTGTTACAATAGTCACAGTATGAAAAAACAAACCGAAGAAAATGTGTTTCCGCGTGATTTCATGTGGGGCGGTAGCACGGCGAGCCATCAGGTAGAAGGTAACACGTACAACCAGTGGACTGTCTGGGAGCTGCAGCACGCACAAGAGCTCGCAAAGACTGCTGAAAAACGCCTCGACTGGATACCTGAGTGGGAAAAGTTCAAAGCAGAAGCTGAAACGCCAGAAAATTATTTGTCTGGTGTCGGGGTAAAGCACCTCGAGTTGTACAAGCATGACTTTGACATCATGCAGAAATTAAACTTTAACTCGTTCCGTTTTGGGATTGAATGGTCGCGGCTCGAACCAGAAGAGGGCGTCTGGAATATTGAAGCGATTGTTCAATACCGTGAATATATACAGGAGTTGCTCGATAGAGGTGTAGAACCAGTGCTTAACTTTTGGCACTGGACAATGCCGGTGTGGTTTACCGAACGTGGTGGCTTTGAAAAACGCAGCAATATCAAATACTTTGAACGGTTTATCAAAAAAGTATGTCAAGAGTTACCAATCAAAAAGCTCAAATACGTCATCACATTAAACGAGCCTAATGTCTATGCAAGTTTTGGTTACGCAACAGGGGAATGGCCGCCAAACACGAAAAACTGGCTGACCTTTATGCGTGTCTACTACAACCTCACCATTGCCCATAAACGTGCGTATAAGGTTCTGAAAAGTTGTAAGAAAAGTCTGCAAGTGGGAGTCGCGTCGCAGCTTGCCAATATCCAGCCAAAGCGACCCCATAACTGGCTCGACATACTGGCGACCAAGTGGATGCGTTATTTCTGGAACTGGTGGTTTCTAAATCGGATTAACCGATATCAAGACTATGTTGGGTTTAACTACTATTTCACTGATTACTATTCTTTCAGGCAATACAAAGGACGTAAAAATACCTTTTTCCATCGGGATAATCCAGGTCTGCCAAAGAATGACCTTGGCTGGTACATGGAGCCTGAAGGAATTTATCCATTACTCGTGCGCGTCAATGCCCACTATAATAAACCGATTATCATTACAGAAAATGGTTTGGCAGACGCGGACGACAAACATCGGCAGTGGTGGATAGAGCAGACTATCGTAGCCATGGAGCGTGCTCTCAGCGAGGGTATCCAGCTAAAAGGCTACTTCCATTGGAGTTTGCTTGATAATTTTGAATGGGCTTATGGCTGGTGGCCGAAATTTGGGCTGGTTGCAGTAGACAGAAAAACCATGAAGCGTAGTGTGCGACCAAGTGCGAAGTATTTTGCTCAAGAAATCGCACGTCTTAGACAAGAATAGCAGGCATCAATATTGACAAATTGCATATGTTAATGTAGAATAGCTATTCTATGAATGCAATCGTTGCATCACACCAAATTGCAGCAAACAAACTTACCGCAGACGTCGTAGCTCAATCTGTCATAAATTCTTCAAATAGTGCACCCGTTGGACAAGAAATTATAGCCTGGGCATATGGAACTGCAACAATCGCTATGCTTGCCATATATGGGAGCGGGGTAGAGGCCCCACATCGGAAGTGATTGACAAAAGCATAACCGTGTAGTATAATATTAATATGATTTACCCAAAACAAAACACAGATATAGATCCGCTTCTTAATGCTGCAAGTAGGCACGACGTTGTTAGTGATATAGGTAGTAGTGCTAATTCGAAGTTTAGTCGCAAAAACAAAATTCGTGCAGTCTCAGTTCTCGCAGTTGCTGCTCTTCTTGCAGCCGGCGCAAGTAGGCTAGATAGCAATGAAGAAATTGTTCCTCATGATTCTTCAACGCAATCTGAGGAACCTGCTACAACAGCTGAAGATACTGCGCGAGTAATAAGGGCTGATGGATCATTGGTATTTAATGAAGCAATTGATGGGAAAATAGTATGTGACCCTAGCATGGATGATTGTACTGCTGCTTCAGAAGAACCGATGTATGAATTTGAAGCAGGGGATATCCGTATCAGTGGCACAGCAGAAGTCTTTCCTGAGGATAATGAAGGCTTTAGGGCTGGAGTGTTGCGTGAAGCAGCCGTTAGTAAAGTAGCTTTAAACGAAGTGCAGCTGGATGTTCTTACTGATATCACAAGAGCGTTGAATACTGACGAAAACGGTGTTACGCACCAGCCAATGGTCGGTCAAGCAATTCTTGTTCCTAATATTCTAGGTGATCCAATGGTTGATCAGACACCTCTTCCGGTTGAGCAATCCAATTAATTAAAATAGCGTTATAACATTTTAACCACCACT
>CAYNWE010000085.1:0-4902 GCA_964400855.1 uncultured Candidatus Saccharibacteria bacterium | reverse complement strand
CTGCCCGTCAGTGCACGTTGGCTTGTCATCAGAGCTGTCGGCTACTGGAGGGTTTGCAGCTTTCTGCTCCTCATTCACAAATTGCTTGCCGTCTTTAGTAGCGCACACTTCAGGGAAACTTTCTTGCACCGGATTCCCCTCGGCGACACATTCTGCAAAACTTGCTACAGTAGAAGCTACTGGCGCCCCACTGGTTGAGTCGTTTTGAGAATCATTATTTCTTCCTATCAAAAGCAGTGCCGCACCAACAATTACTGCGAGCAAAAGGAAGCATGCGAGCACGACAACGCGTCGATTCTTTATAGGCTTTTCTTGCGTTTCTGGTTCTGGGGGCGTGTTTTTTTCTTCTGGTTGAACTGGTGGTGTTTCTTCTTGCATATTTAGTACTATGCGCTATTTACGTACAAAAAACAATAAACACAAGCTTTTAGCTTTTTCTAAGAAGTCTAAACTTCCGTCGTATTTCATTTCGCCATTCGTACGCAAGGTATGCGCCGGTACCACCAACCAACAGTACGCTCATCGACCAGTTAAATGTATCTTTAGTTTGGTTCACTGCGATGTCTTTTATTTGAGGAATCTCATCTATAGTTGCGGCGGCGATTGAAGACACTTTTCGACAGCGGTTCGTCTCTGGGTTACGCTCTTCACCTTCGTCGCAAGGTTTTAAACCAGTAGAAGCTGTCGTAATTTTCCGACATCTATTGGTGTCTGGGTTTCTGTACTCGTCTTCATCGCAAGCGACGAGCGTCGACACGGCTGATTCAATTGTCCGGCACCTGTTGGTATCCGGGTTTCGATACTTGCCAGCCGCACAAGGTGCAAGGACGGTCGTCACCCCAAGTACTTCGTCGTCTGCGGGTGCGACATATGGCTTGTTTGGCGCAGCTGGTGTCAACTGGTTCGTGACAATCCATTGATCTTCAAGTAGTACCCAACTCGAGGCTTCTTTCATCTCGTCATATATAGGTGTTTCATAAACGACTACTCCAGCCGCATTCACTAGTTGGATGCTGACGCCTGATGTATTCGGAAGAACAATCCCGCTTTGTGAATCTGACAAGCTGACATAGCTTAAAGGCGCAATAATGAATTCGCCAAAAACATAATCGTTCTGAAAATCTGGCCCCGCACGTAGGGTGTAACCTTTGATGTTTACCTCACTGGAATGCGGGTTATACAGCTCAATGAATTCCTGACCAGTGTCATAGCTCGGTGCGTTTGGATATAACTCAGTGACATATATCATTCTGGTTTCTACCGGTATGAGCAGACACGCCCCATCAACATACTCGTATCCTGTGGGTACCGCTATTTGCAATTCGTCCAAATTCGGGCACACGTCCTGTTGGCAGTTTAAATCGTCATCAAGCAGGAAACCATCTGGCAACACGACCTGTAAGCCTTCGATGTTTGGACAGACATCAACTGGTACGATTTCTTCGTATAAACTTGACGTAATTATTGACAATACCGTGCTTGAGGTAAAATCTGCGGCATTCTGATTTGTGTCAACAACTTCTAGATTGGTGATTTGTCTACTAAGCACTTTGCCGGCGAGGTGCGCAGCTGCAACGCTACCCTCAGGGTTCACACCGGTGCCCCATGCAACTTTATCTACCTCGATACCTGATGCTTCCAGAAGGCGGATATGGCCACCCGTTGCCGATATGCCAGCAGAAAACACCACATCTGGCACGAAGCCAGTATTTGCTAACACATATTCGTTTGTCGCGAATGAAATAACACCTTGCGCAGGAATCCACAGTTGCGTTTGTGCATTCGGTGGGGTAAGACATTTCTGAAACCCACTCAGGTCTGTTGACGAACTATATTTCATACACCAGTTCGTCACATCTCGTGGCTCATTTGCGTTATTGTAAAGCAGAACAATCTCCTGTGAAGCCGTCCCGGTGGCAGCGCCACCAGTTTGCAGTTGATATATAACAAGAGATTTCACTTGGGGTTGCGGATCGACGGCTTCTTGCGCGCTGGCAAGTGGCAATGTGCCAGATGAAAATACGATTAATAAAAGACTCAGGAGTGTTGCTTGTAGAAACTTCACTTGTTAACCCTCTTATGTTTTTATCATACCCTTCAAGATGACGTTGTCAAGCATTTACCTTATTATTCAATGACGCTAGACTTTCTGAATTCAAAATGAGTTCTTCTTTGCAAATAAACAACTCCGACAAACATCAAAACGTATGCAAATACGAGTTGTTGCATGGAAATGTTTACCGTCACAGAAGCAAATGGATGAGCGCTTAGTTTTTCAGCAATAAACGTTATGTATCGAAGAGCTAACTCTGTCGGAAACCCAACAATTACAGCAAGAAAACCGAGCGTGATAGCGGCTGCTCCGGTCAGAAACGCACCAAGCATGACAAACGGGATGAGAGGGACCACCAAGATATTCGATAGAAGAGAGAGCGGCGAAAACAACTCAAAAGAAAACAGCACAATAGGGATAGTCACTAACTGTGCCGACAATGTCTCTACGACAAGTTGCCTTAGCGCATTAGGCCTCTTTTCACCCCAAAAATATGCATGAATTAATGGGGCTACGATAATCACTCCAACAAATGATGCAAAAGACAGCATCCAACCGATATCACCTTGCGCATATGCAGGTTTCAAAACAAGTGTCAGCGCCGCCGTAAACGGTAAAAGTACCAATGGGTGTATAACACGACCGAAATACCATGCAATCAAACTAAGCCCAGCGATTAAAGATGCCCGTGACATTGAAGGTGTCGCTCCAGTCATCTGGGTGAAAACAAATATTAGGAATAGAGATGCAGCAAATGCGCCAAAACGAGATACGCGCATAAAAAACCGTCTCGCAAAACGAACGAGGATAGTGAGGTTATACCCGCTTGCGACAACGATGTGTGTCAGCCCAAGCAACCGTAGCTCGTTGAGTAATTTCTCAGGAAGTTCTGCTTTTTGACCTAACAAAAATCCAACACCAAGCGACGCTTCTGGTTCGCGAATCCCCTCCCGTACTGCCGCTGCAAATTCATCGCGTGCATCACGTGCCACATCAGCATAGTCGGCCCTATTTACTAGCATCACTTCTGCTCGATACATCGTCGCCGCAAAAGTACCAAACCCTGCAGACAACTGCCCCTGCAGTACAATTTGATCACTTCGTTTTATGGGTGCCTCATTTTTTAACGAGACCCAGATCTCACCCGGGGCCTGCGCAGCCCCCTCGATAGATGCAACTACTACTCGTAGTCTGATATCTCCAGAAACTCCTTGTGTCGGGTCATCACTTACGCGCCCAGATACGACTACTTCACGCCCTTTATATAACTCAAAAGAATTTTGTGAAGCTAACATCGAACTGACTCGCCAGGCACCAATTATTGTCCCCGCAAGCAAAGCAAATAAAACTGCGAAAGACGTGCGGCTAAAAAACGATGCGAATGCGAAACTGACTGCAAGCACAAGTGCTGTTGCACTGACATAAGCCCCCGCTTTTGCATTTACAAATGCCCCAACAACGAGCCCGCTCGATAGTGCTGCTATTATCCAAGAACTGTGTAATCTATCGCGTCGTTTCAACAGGCACTCGTTGATCTCCACACCCGCTTAATACTCTACTCATCGCTGCTTTTTCAGCATCTGTTACCCATAAACTATACTTAGATTTTACCGCAATTTGACGTGCAACATACTGACATCTGAACCCTTTATTGGGTGGTAGCCAACTAGCGGCGTCACTGTCCCCTTTTTTCTGATTCGTGTCACCGTCAACGGGTATGAGGTTTAGTGGGTCGTTTGCGAACTGCTCGCGGACTTCAGGGCTCAGTGACTGCGCACCCTTTTGCCATGAGTCACTCAGTGCCACCACATGATCGATCTGCACGTCATCACTTGTCTCTTGCCCACGCACAAAATTAATCGTTTTACCTGTGTACGAGTCATCCAGAACACCAGAAAATACAATGCAGTTGGCGTCGTCAGTTGTCTTGTCGCGTAAATAACGCCCAAGCATTATATTGCGCATATCGCATCCACCCACACTCGCCCAGCCCGCACCGTATTGACTGCGTTTATAGCCAGTTTTGGCCGCTCGCCCTTTCACTTCAATCGTGTCAAGCAACTCTCTCGCAAGTGGCGTTGTGGCATCGGTTGCAGATAGAACATCAGTCGTTACATTGCTTGTCGGAGCGCTTACAGTTGCCGGCTGCACGTCTTGCTGCAAATAGAACACCAAAACAAACAAACTGAGCCCAACAAACAGTGCCGCAATACTTCGACGTTTGCGAAATATTTTTTGTGGTGCCATCGCCTGTAGCATGAGCTCATTGTAGCGCACGCCACGCGACAAAATTTTAGTTTAGCGCATTAATTCTAGCAGCGTATGCAAGCGCTACTTCATGGTGACCAAGTATTTTTAGCGCACCGACGAGCACATATACTTCGTCTAAAATTTCTTGTGAAACCTCTTGTTCCAGTTTTTCAAAACGAGCTTCAACTTCTTTCATCAGTTCATGCTTATGAACACTGGTTGCTGTTGGAGCTTCGACGACACCATTTACCACCTCTAGTGAACGTGCTGATTTATCACGTTTGATCACATGACCACGAGCTATCAAATTGTTTATATGTAAAGCGACTGTTGCGACGGAGGTGTAATTACAGCCCTTCATGACTTCTCGATAGCTTGGACTATAACCGTGCTCAGCAATAAACTCGCTCAAAAACTGCAAAAGTTCATGCTGTTTTTTAGTTGGTCGAGTTTTATCTGTCATTTTCGCTTCCCCTTTACTTTAGTTGCGTGCTCCGTACCTTTAAATACCCAGTTCTTATACCAATAATAATTCCAACCAGTGAAAAATGCACTGGCAATAAACTGCCCAATCTCTGGCTGGATACCAACACCTTCAC
>CAYNWE010000084.1:0-4929 GCA_964400855.1 uncultured Candidatus Saccharibacteria bacterium | reverse complement strand
ATCGTTTACTTGAACAACTTGATAAAGCAGATTTTTCAAAAGCAACGGCCGAGGCATGGATTGAATCGAATGGTGGGTTTATCCGAAATGTGAGAGTGTATCCAGAACAGGACAATGTAACGAATTATATTGATTTTGGGTTGAATTATACTGGTGGAGATTCGTTTCCGCTCAGCATAAAGCTCACTATGGACGATGAGGGGACAAAAGGTACCTTCAGCCTCGGTATGGACGTAAACCCGAAGACCCAAGGATTGACTATGACACTTGATGCAGACATGCTGCTTGATCAAGAATCATTTAAGATGGGGGCTCAGATGAGCTTTTCTGGTACTGATGAGGCTGTTGCCGTCGAAGAGCCAGTTGATGCTATCAATATTTTGGAATTAATTGGTGAACTGCAAGGGAGCACGCTTGATACTTATGAAAGTTTTGGTGAAGACATGTTGCTCGAAACTGATAGCTTACTCTATGACGACATTGAATTAACACAGTAAGAGGCAAGTCTCGTTGTATACTGGGAGTATGACGGTTATCGTAAACAATTGTGCGGTGCATTATTCTGTTGTCGGCAAAGGTCCTGTCGTGCTCGCGTTGCATGGGTGGGGGGACACACATAAAACCTTTGCAGCACTTGTGAGCGCACTGAAAAAGGACTACAGTGTGGTGACTCTCGACTTGCCTGGTTTTGGTGCGACTGATCGTCCAACCGAGCCGTTTGACCTGATGAAGTATGCGCAGTTCGTTGCAGCTTTTGTGGAAAAGATAGACATCAAAAAAATCCACACCATAGTTGGTCATTCTAATGGTGGTGCAATCGCGATTAAGGCACTGTCGTCCGGTGTTTTAAGTGCGGATAGCTTAGTGCTGCTTGCAAGTTCAGGTGTGCGGTCGACCTATCGAGGACGAAAAGTTGCAACTCGGCTTGCTGTTAAGACGGCGAAACTCCCAACTTTGCTTCTTCCGAAGTCGATGCAAACGAAATTAAAAAAGCGCGTCTATGAAAAAATAGGTTCCGATATGTTTGTCGCTGAAGGCATGCAAGAAACCTTTAAAAAGGTAGTGAGTGAAGATATTGTTCATGAATCTGCGATGGTAAGTTGCCCAACGCTTTTGATATATGGATCGCTTGACAAGGCAACACCAGCGGCATTCGGTAGAGTTTTCGCTTCGCAGATAGAACATGCAGAGTTTCAGTTGGTTGAAGGCGCTGATCATTTCTTGCACCATTCTCATGCTGAGCAAGTAAACAAGTTAGTGAAAGATTTCATAGATCGCATATGAAGACGCTCTTAAGCCTCTATAACCTTCGGCTCCCGCTCTATTTTATCTATATGCTACAGCAGGTAGAATACGAGCCTGCAAAATTTTATGATTGGTTTGTGAGGCTGGCTCGTGCGAATAAGTCGATTCATACAGTCATGAGCCGTCAACAGCTGGTTTTTACGCGTCGCGCTAAAATGCTTTTAGTTGCAACATATATGTTTGCAGTAGTATGGACCGTATTTTATGTGGTGCTCGTTACGCAGTCGCAGCCTTTTTGGCTGACGGCACTTTTTGGCTTGTTCGCACTTCCGACGATTATTTTTTGTTTTATGTGGGTTCTGGCGTATGTCGGATATCGATTCGTTATCGTTCCACAGCAGAATATGCTGGTGAGCCGTGCTGCGAAAATCTTCTCAGAACACAAAGGCGTTAAAATAGCGGTGCTTGGAAGTTATGGAAAAACTACCATGAAAGAACTGTTATCTACAGTTCTGTCGGAACAAAAGAATGTTGCTTCAACTCCTGGAAATATGAATGTTTCGGTTTCTCATGCTCGCTTTGCAGCTAAGCTGAAAGGCGATGAGGATGTGCTTGTCGTCGAGTTCGGCGAAGGTGCTCCCGGTGATATCGCTCGTATGGCTAAAATGCTGCAGCCAGATTATGCAGTAGTGACTGGGCTTGCGCCTAACCACCTTGATCATTATGCGTCTGTCGATGATATTGCTGCAGATTTGCTCAGTATCTATGATTATGTTGCACCGGAAAATATCTTTGTGAGCGGAGAATCACACCTACTACAGTCTTATTTAAAAGACAATGCCAACCTTTTTACAGTCAAGGGTGCAATGGGCTGGGTAGTAGAAGAAATACAAGTGTCGGTAGCGTCGCTAACGTTTGATATGAAAGCCGGTAAGAAAAAAATCCATGCTGAGACAAAGCTACTCGGTCGACATCAAGTTGCGCCAATTAGTTTTGTTGCCAGTTTTGCCGACAGACTTGGTATGAGTGGTGAAGAGATAGAGCGCGGACTCGCTCGTACGGTCCCGTATGATCATCGTATGCAGCCAAGGTCAGTAAATGGTGCATGGCTCATTGATGATACGTATAACGGCAATCTAGAGGGCGTGCAGGCAGGGTTACGTTTTTTAGGCGAGCTTGAGGCTGACCGACGCTGGTATGTCACACCGGGATTGGTTGACCAAGGTACTGAGACGGAGCGAGTGCACAAACTACTTGGCGAAGCAATCTTAGACGCGCAGCCTGATATCGTCGTACTTATGGATAATTCCGTTCGACCAATTATTGAAAAAACATTGCTAGAAGGTAAATTTAGAGGTGAGCTCAGAATTGTGCAGAACCCGCTCGATTTTTATACAACTATTGAGCACCATGTTGCCAAGGGAGATGTCGTGTTGATGCAAAACGACTGGACAGACAATTATACTTGATAAATTACTTAAACTATGCTATAATATATTAATATGAACATTGCTGACTTAGGCAATCCTGAACTTCAACGTATGGTTCTTTCTGTGCCGTCAGTTGCACATAGAGTCCCTCGATTTATCGAAGGCGCAATGCAAATTATGCCTGAATACATCAAAGGTGGTGATTTCAAAATAGAGGTACACAATCGGTTGAGTGCAGTGTTGATAAGAGATTTTTTTGAGGATCGTCTTGTCGATGAGCTTACACAGGCCGCTCAACGGAGAGGGTTTTCTGATCAAGGTGGTGGTCGTTTAACCACAAACTTACCCGCAGACATGGATGCACCTGCAGTCAACGCATTTAGAAAGGTGATTGCGTACGGTGCTGAACCTGGAATTAAGAATGTATTTGTGAATAGATATCAAGCACATGGAATGGGCGGGCTTGCGCACATTGATACCGGTGCGAGAGGAGTGACACTCCTTGGAAAGAACCCTGGCGGGGTTGTGATATCAAATACAAAGATAGCGAATAGGCAGGGACCTTCTCTTCAAGAAATAGACAGGTTTGATAAGATTCATCATTCGACAACTCGCATTGATTATGACGGTGGTGACGTTTTGTTTTTTGACGGGGGAGATAGGTTACATAAGGGCGTGTCCGCAGAATCGTCACCTCATCCTCGATTTACATTTGCTGGGTACGTGATGCGCTTGAGCCTATAACAATTAATTGCTTGTAATTGTATTAGTTAATTGTAATACTTAGACATGTAGTTTTTCGTACTTAGTAAATATTTCGAAAAATTTAACTTTAATTACTATACTAACATGTACGAGGTATGCACACATGAAGACAATTGCAGTTATTTTTGGAAGCCGTTCAGCGGAGCATGATATCTCTATCGTGACCGCTCTCTCCGCAATTATTAAACCGCTTGAAGCATCAAAACAATTTAACGTGGAGGCTGTCTATGTCTCGAAAGATGGTGCCTGGTTCTGGGACGAGAAATTAAAAGATATTCAACTTTTTCAGTCAGGAGAGATTGATGAATTCATTCGCAAAGCACCAAAAGTACAATTGCAACTAGATAACGGGCTGACATTAGTAAAATCGAGTCAGTTTGCCGGACGAAAAGCTTATAAAAAAATAGACATTGTGTTCCCAGCCACGCACGGTACGCACGGTGAAGATGGTGAACTCATGGGGTTGCTCGAGATGGCAAATGTCCCATACGTTGGTTGTGGCGTTGCGGCAAGTGCTATCGCGATGGACAAAGTACTGTGCAAACAGCTTACTGTTGCTAATTCGATCGCGAGTCCACGTTTTGAATATGTTTTAAAAAGTACTTTTCAGCAAAAAGGGCAAGAGATTGTTGCTGAGCTGGAACGGTTATTGAAATACCCGGTTTTCGTGAAGCCAGCTCGTCTCGGGTCAAGTATCGGAATCACACGTGTTGAGAGCAGTCGTGAACTGGTCAATGCAATTGAGGTTGCGCTGCATTATGACGATAAAGCGATTATCGAAGAAGCAGTAGCAAATCTTGTAGAAGTAACTGTCCCGATTATGGGAAACGAAGTACTCATCCCAGCGATGGTTGAACAGCCACTGTCAAAGGGTGATGGTGTTTTTGACTTTGATACAAAATACATGAATCAAGGGAAGGGTGGAAAGAAAATGGGCGGCGGGAAATCAAGTGGTTCGCAAGGGTATAGCAAAATACCAGCAGAAATCTCAGAAGACCTATATGCTGAATCGCTAGAAATGGCAAAAAAAGTATATCGCGTCGTTGGGTGTGAAGGAATTGCGCGAATCGACTTGTTGATAGATGCGAAACAGAAAAAAGTCTACTTCAATGAAATAAATCCATTGCCTGGTAGCCTATACAATCATAACTGGCGTGCGTGCGGCGTTTCGAATATTGACCTCGTCACCAAGCTAGTCACATTTGCTGAAGAGCGCTGGCAGGCGAAACAACGGCTTAACACGACATTCACGACAAATTTTTTGAAGCAGTTTTAGGGGTATTTTATGGCAAAAATGTACCCTACTGTATTCTATGGCGATAAATTGATTCCTGCAGCAGAGGCAAACTTAAGCGTCGCGAGCTCTGCGGTATTGTATGGCTTAAGTGTCTACACGGTATTTCCTATATGTTTAAGTAAGACTAGTCAGCTATTGGCGTTTCGATTGCCGCTCCATTATGAGCGTCTTATAAACTCTTGTAAAATTATT
>CAYNWE010000083.1:0-4961 GCA_964400855.1 uncultured Candidatus Saccharibacteria bacterium | reverse complement strand
AAGTATAGCTAAATTAAAAAATAAACACAAGCTACTTGACTTGAGAGATAAGGTATATGCTATGATGAAAATACTTCTGTAAGTTGAGAGCATCTTTGCGAGGAGATGAACTTTACGGAAAGACAAAAACGAGACATTCAAAAAAAGTAAATGCGAGAGAAAGGACTGATTTACTATGTCAGTCAACGTAATCATTGCGCCTTCTCAATTAGAGAGAATAATAGTGACCGTTCGTCGCCCTCAGTGGCAAGAGTTTATAGCCTACTAGCAAAACCGTAGGCTATAAATACTAGGGAAATTACGACAATACATTTATCGCTTATATGCGTTTTATTATTGTTCGGTTGTCTCTTCTGGTTTTGTTGCGGCAGGTTGTTCAGTACTTGGGGTAGTTGCTGCTAATGCCTCGTCTATAAGCTTTGAAAACTCTTCGACAGTATCAACAGAAGATGTGTCTTCAACTTTTTTACCGTTGATGATGAATGACGGTGTGCCAGAAACTTGCCATTGATCTTTGCCTTCTGCAACATCTGCATTGATAGTTCCTGAAGTGCTACTGTCTTGTACGTCTGCACGGTATTTATCCATATCTAGTCCGAGCTGTTCAGCGTACTGTTCAAATATTTTAATGGCGGCGTCTGTCTGAATCCCAACAGGGTCTGTTTGAGAAGGGCCGTTCCAGTCTTCTTGGTTGTCAAAGAGTTTGTTATACATTTCAAAAAACTTCCCTTGTTTTCCTGCTGCTTCGGCAGCTCGATGAGATGCAAGAGCGTTTCTATGGTTTTGCACAAGAGGGAAGTGCTTGAATTGGAAGGCAATCTGATCTTTGTACTTTTCTTTTACTTGTTCAACAATCGGGTAGTAGAATTTACACGCCGGACATTCAAAATCGGCAAATTCAATAACCTTTACTGTCGAGTCAGCTTTGCCGAATATATGGTTAGAAACTTGACCTGTCGCCTCTTCTTCTTTTCCTAACAACACTGCACCACCTATGATAGCGACAACAGCAAGCACCGCAATAATAATTTGTTTCATAAAATGTAAACCCTCTTTCTTATACCTCTATTTTAACCCAGGAGACTTGTACTTGCATAGCAAACAAGTCAAAATAGAACTATGACTGACGCTATAATGTATATATTTGTAACTTTACTTCTTATCTTGGCAGCAATAAGTGCGACAATTCAGGGTGGGCTCCTTGGTCTAAATCATTTTCAGCTCAAGCGCCAAGCGCAATCGGGTGACAAAAAAGCCAAACTGGTATACCCATTGCATGCTCTTCGTTTTGAGCTGTACATTGTCACCGGATTAGTTTCATTGCTTGTCAACGCGTTTATTATTTTGTTATTTACAGACAATTTAGGGAGTGTGTTCGGGGTAATTTTTGGGGTTGTAGCACTATTATTTTTTGAAATGCTATTTCCGCTTCTTTTTCTTCGAAGCCGAGCGTTGAGTATAATAGCATTTGCTGCACCGTTACTGCGTAAGGTGGTTGCGTTCACTGCGCCTCTAACGCGGCCAGTCGCAGCACGTGTCGAACAATTGCTTCAAGGCGAAGACAATGCGCTTTATACCAAAGAACAACTGCTCAGTATGTTTGAGAACACCAAGAAACAAGCTGATAGTGACGTCACCTCAGACGAGCTGTTGATGCTCCGTGGTGCGTTAGAGTTTGGTGAGAAGAAAATACGAGATATTATGACCCCGCGACGAATGGTGCGAGTGGTACTGCAAGATGACGAGGTGGGTCCGTTGCTCATGGATGAACTGCATCGTTCTGGGCATTCTCGCTTCCCGGTGGTTGTTGATATGAAATCTATGGAATTTGTCGGCACACTTTATTTGCGTGACCTTATCGGCCAAAAGTCGTTAAAAAAAGTGAAAGACATCATGAGTAGTGACGTACGCTATGTTCACGAAGAAGAGTCGCTTGACCATGCGCTCAGAGCCTTCTTGAAAACGCATCATCATTTGTTTGTGGTAGTGAATAATTTTGAAGAATTTGTCGGGGTGCTAAGCATTGAAGACGTACTAGAAGAAGTGATAGGCAAAGAAATTATTGATGAGTTTGACCAACACCATGACTTGCGCGCCGTCGCAGCAAGTATCGCCGAGAAAGAAAAGAAGAAACGACTCGCTCGAGAAATACCTACCAAACAGCCTGCAAAAGTGGTAAAATAATCTTCAATGAAACGATTTGGCTATAGAGATAATAATCAACGGACCGCACGCTAACCGGAAGCGGGTCAGCGGTGTGATGGTCCATGCCAGCACTACGTGATAACTAAATTGATGAGGATTAAAAAATGAGAACGTTTTCTTTAGACGCGATTGAACGTATTGGCGAAACAATAACAGTTGCTGGCTGGGTGCATTCGCGTCGTGACCATGGTGGATTAATATTTATTGACGCAAGAGATTATAAAGGTGTACTGCAACTGACAATTGCTGCTGGGTCTGAATCGTTTACTGTTGCTGAAGATTTACGTGACGAATACGTGATTGAAGCAACCGGTGTAGTGGCAGAGCGTGCAGCTGATTTACAGAATCCGAACATCCCAACAGGGAAGGTTGAATTACTTGTTGATTCGATTAGGCTTCTAAACAAATCAGAACCATTACCAATACAAGTTAACTCTACGCAAAACATTAGTGAAGATAACCGTTTGAAATACCGATACCTTGATTTGCGGCGCCCAAAAATGCAGTTCATGCTTAAAAAACGCGCCGAGATGTATTCTCGTATTCGTAGGTTCATGGAAGAGTCGGACTTTACTGAGGTAACGACGCCGATTATCGCCAACTCTAGCCCAGAAGGCGCGCGTGACTTCCTAATCCCGTCGCGCATTCACCCAGGTAAGTTTTATGCATTGCCACAAGCCCCACAGCAGTTTAAACAACTTCTCATGGTGGGCGGTGTGCATCGCTATTACCAACTAGCGGCATGTTTCCGTGATGAAGATCCAAGAGCTGATCGATTGTACGGTGAGTTCTACCAGCTTGATCTTGAGATGTCATTTATTGAGGACGGCGAGATAGTGCGTCAAACGATGGAGCCACTAATTAAGCAGCTTTCAACAGATTTTGCAGGCAAAAAACTATTGAGTGAAGAAATTCCTCGCATTCCATATCTAGAAGCGATGGATCGTTTTGGGAGTGATAAGCCTGATTTGCGTTTTGGCATGGAACTCGTAGACTTGAGTGATACACTCAAAGATTGCGGTTTTGGTGTATTCACTAATGCAATTGCAGCAGGTGGAGTTGTTAAAGCAATCGTGGTACCGAAGCAATTTAGTCGATCAGAAATAGATAAATTGACTGAAAAGGCCAAGAGTGACGGTGCGGGCGGCTTGCCGTATATGACTGTTGATGCAGGCAAAGCCGTGTCTTCGATTGCGAAGTTCTTTAGCGACGAAGATTTGACTGCAATTGTTTCAAAAACAGGTGCGGTTGATGGGGATACTATCTTGTTTGGTTCTGATATACGCAACAAAGTGAACAAAGTGCTTGGTGGGTTGAGATCGCACCTAGGTAGTGAATTAGGTCTAAAAGACCCGAACGTGGTGGCACTTGCCTGGATTGTAGATTTTCCATTCTATGAACTTGACGAAAAAACTGGCAAGCTTGACTTTGGTCATAATCCGTTCTCTATGCCAAAAGGTGGCCTTGAAGTACTCGAATCCGAAGAAAAACTGAGCATTCTCGCTGACCAATATGATATGGTCATGAACGGTTACGAGATATGTTCTGGTGGGGTACGAAACCACAACCCTGAAGTGCTCTATAAAGTATTTGGTGTGCTTGGATTTGACGAACAATATGTAGAAGATAAGTTTGGTGCGATGCTCAACGCCTTCAAGTTTGGTGCGCCACCACACGCTGGTTGCGCATTTGGTGTTGATAGAATTTTAATGGAGCTCATGGGTGAAGATAATGTTCGTGAAGTCGTTGCGTTCCCGAAGAACGGCTCAGGTATAGATGTCATGACTAGCTCACCAAGCATCATAGAGCAACCACAGCTTGATGAACTGTCGCTCAAAGTAAACATAAAAGAGTAATATAAAAACTAATTTCACGTAATGTAAACGTGCTCGTCGCGGTATAATTAAAGTGGTTAGTGCGGTCAGTAATAAGATTAACTGAATACTAATCGATAGGGAGCTCAATATCCTTGGAATGCCTTCGAGCAGACCATATGAGAGCACCCACCTGTTTTTACGCAGGTTTAATCACACTGGCCGCTTCTAACCTTTTTATTTCGCATAAAAAAACCCAGGAAGTGTGAGTTCTTCCCGGGTTTTTGTGTTTTTTATCTCTGTAACAATTATTCTGGCAATACAACGCTGTTAATAACGTGTACAACGCCGTTGCTTGCTTCGATGTCAGCTGTTACGACTTCGGCTTTTGCGCCAGTCGCATCTTGTAGCATGACCTTGCCGCCTTCGATCATAACAGTGAGCTCATTGCCCTGAACAGTCTTCACGACTTGTCCGTTGCTCAAATCACTACTCATGACTTTTCCAGCAACAACGTGGTAGGTTAATACCGCTTGCAGTTTTGCTTTGTTTTCTGGCAGTAGAAGTGTGTCTAATGTGCCAGCTGGTAGTGCAGCGAACGCGTCGTTCGTTGGTGCGAAGACGGTGAATGGTCCCGTGCCGCTTAATGTTTCAACGAGCTCTGCTTCAGTCACCGCAGTAACAAGTGTGCTGAGTGCTGGTGTTGCAACTGCGAGCTCAACGATGTTGCTTTCTGGTGCTGCTTCTTCCTCAGTCTCAGTCGCAGTTTCATTATTTGTTGATTGTGACGTTTGCGTTTCTGTTGCTGGTTCGTCGTCACCAGACATTGCAAATATACCGACACCTGCACCAACAAGTACAAGTACCGCTACGATAATACCGATCATAGTTTTATTTTCCATTACATCTCCTTTTACCTTAGTGTTGTTGTGACACGTTAGA
>CAYNWE010000082.1:0-4998 GCA_964400855.1 uncultured Candidatus Saccharibacteria bacterium | reverse complement strand
CATTTCACGGTGCAAAGGCAGATTGTTCTGAAAATCTACACCTTTCCCTGAAACATGCACCCAAATTTCTTCGAGGTTTAATCCAAACGGGTCACGCTCCCAAGGGAGATGCGACTGCTTAGTAACATCAAAATACGCACTCAGACGTACATCACTCTTTGAAAATCCTTGTCTATGCGCAAGAGACAAAAAATGTCTTTGAATTGCGTCTACTCGCAGCTCTAACGCAGGTTCATGAACAAACAACACGTGTTCAACATCTAGAGGAGTGCTTGGATCAGCAGGATTTTCAGTATTATAAAAGTTTATAACGTCAGCATCAGGCTCCCAAAAATAGCGCCATGAATCATAAAGTCCTATAGCCGTTACTTCTTTAATTGCATGTGAGAATCCTGGCACATAAAAACCATTTTCTTGTAGCAAACTATATTCTCTTCTTTTTCTGAAAATCACTTCCGAGCTTAACGAATGCTGTTCGGGAACTGTCACTTTTCCTAAACTGCGATACAAATCTAGCTCACCATCATTCTTAGCTCGTCGCTCTGTGACGGATCTATGGATCATTTCTGTAGGCGTCGCAATCCATGGCATTTCATATCTTTCAAAAACTTCTCTTTGATCTAAGCCAATTGATTCTACTGACGTTGTAACTTCAACTATTTGTTGCCACATGTCTGAGTTGCCAATCGCAACATTACCCAAAATTACATCTTGGACACCTTTGATAGCAGCCGTATGCTGCTCCACAACAGAGTGTTCGTAACTTTTTTTAATTTGTGCCATAAAAACTATATTATACAACAATTTCTCTTCTAAACCTATCTGCTACACTAGAAGTTATGAATATAACCATCGCATCCTGGAACATACTAAACGACGGCTACGTCCCGAAACACGACGCACAAATTGACCGACTCGACACAATTATCAAAGAAGTATCTAAAATCTTAAAAAAATCAGAGAACATGACACTGTTTTTGTGCGAGGGGGTTGACCCGAGACATTTTGACATAATCGCTAAAAAAACAGGTATGGTGGTTGCTGGCAAGCCTATCCATTACCGCGGCGGACAAAAAGAATATTGCGGTTTTCTCGTCAGCAAATCCCTTGCGAAAAAAGCCAAGCAAACTCAGATTGTTATCCAAGACGGCAACCACAGCTCAATTATGCTACTTGAACTACCAGGGCTAAAAATAGCCGGCACACATCTGCCCGTCAAAGTACTCAAAGAGTGGTCGGCACGTAAAAACCACGTCAACAGCATGATAGAACTATCACCCGACATCTTCTCTGGCGACTTTAACGCCACGCCGTTATTCCCACTTCGCTGGCGTATCACTCGTGCAGGCTACAACGAATCACATGTGAATGCTCGTCCACCATTTCCTTACCCAACATACCGCGGGCAAAATGTCCCTATATGGCTTCCAAGCATATCTATCGACGCTATCTTCCATAAACCAACCATAAAAACTCTTAATAGCGGGCATTCACTCAACCCCGGCTCCGACCACCCGCTTATCTGGGCACAGCTAGAGGTGTAAATGCTTCATTTTATCGGACATCTTGTATTTGCGTTAGGATTGCTTAAGTGGCTCACCTGGGAGTTAAATAAACCATTCAAGCCTAAAAAGCACGTACAATGGCTTGTGCTCACCTTGATCTTTTCTATTGCGGGGTTGATACTGTCAGAACTATCACCCAGTGGGCAAGGTATTGGCAACTTCCTCCTGCACGCAGTAGGTGGTGGTATGGCTACTGCGTGCACCTATTTGTATATAAGTAAAAATCTCGATGTGCGCATTAATTGGCGTCTAAACTTCGCGCTTTTATTCATATTCGTCAGTGCCTTTGGCATAGTGAACGAACTTCTTGAATACGCTGCCGAGCTAGCAGATATGGGTATCTTTAGTCTAGACAGCCAAGATACATGGCGTGATTTCGTCGCCAATAGCTCAGGCTCATTCACCGTGCTGCTTCTTTATTACATCGTTAACCCCATAGCAAAAAGGTAACAAAATGAACATAATCCTCGCGTCACAATCCCCACGTCGTAAACAGCTTTTAGAACTCATGGGCCTAGATTTCAGTTGCGTGTCAAGCAACTTCGAAGAATATTTCGATGACACGCGCTCACCAGAAGACGTCGTAAAAGAACTCGGCCTCGGTAAAGCTAGGGCAGTTGCACAAGACAATCCAGATGCTATCGTCATCGGCAGTGACCTCATGGTGGTATTAGACGGCAAACAGCTTGGCAAGCCAGAAACAGAGACAGTAGCCATTCAGATGCTACAAAACTTCAGTAACCGCACCCACCAAATAATCACGTCTGTCGCAGTCGTCTGCAAAACAAAAGAGTACGAAAAAGTATTGACTGAAACCTCCTACGTCACCTTCGGCGATCTCCCAGAAGAAACTATTAAGGCATATGTCAAAACCGGCAACCCCTACGACAAAGGCGGTGGCTACGCCATCCAGCACCCTCTTCTTAGAGAATACGTCACCTTCGAAGGCCGCCGTGACACCATCATCGGCCTCCCTACCAATCTCGTTTCAACACTACTTACTGACTTCGACATAACCGTATCTCCGGTGGAAATAACGACATACATCGAGTAAAAACGTTGTGTATAATGCTCACGTTTCACTGTTTTTCACAGCGAAAAGCCGTGTTACTATACAAGATAAGTAAAAGGAGTTTACATGGCAGAGCTTAATTCAAGACAGCAGGAACAGTTAAGAATAATAGATGAAATCTTGACATTGGCTGAACCTGTTTTTGCAAAAGAAGAAGATGAATTGAAAAGACTGCTTAGTACGAGCGTAGATAAGCTTGATGTTGACGATTTATACGCCGCAGCTAATTACGGCAGCGCTACCGCGGCAAGCATTGTGAAGTTCAGTGGTACGTCATTCGCTCGGTTGCACCCAGCAATTCCTGACTATGAGTCAAATAAAGAAGCTGTAATTATAGCTCAAGAAATATTCGAAGAGAGGGCTGAACACGAAAAGCCTGTATACGACAGCGAACTTGTAGACTCTATAAGAGTAATAGAAGGTGCTTTGGCTGTCGCTAAAATGATGATGGCTGATCCAACAGAGCACTATAAAGCAGTCCCAATAACCCATAAAATGTGGCAATCACCATACGACCCACAGACAGCTTAGGATAGTTAGCCTTTGGCTATTTCACTCTGAGTACTTTGTTCAGTTAACGTGTTAACATCAGCTTTTATTTTTGCATGCACCCCACCGAGTATATGACTCCATCTAGGGTAAAACGGAGTCGATTCAACATGAGCCAGAATATCTAGTATATCGGGTGTCGTATCTTGTTCTTGATGTACTTCAGGCGCCCGTTCCATAAATACTAACCCTCTACAGGTTGTCTTGCTTCCACCAACGCGTCTATTTGACCTTGAATCATTTGTTCTTGTCGCTCAAAAGGCGTCACCTCAAACAGCGCTGTACGCCCAACACCAATATGGATACCATCGTTCCCACCAAACCATGTTTCAAACGTGCGAGATGCTGCACTTCTCAAATCTAGTGAATCTTGCTTAGCTCTAAATCCTTTCGCTGCTTCTATGACGGCAACAAGCTCAGGAGCTTGTGGTATCGTTCGAGAGTCTACAACTTTTCCATTTATTCTATCCAATAACCGCTGAGTCAGCACATCGCTAACCGTTGCACGTCCTAGCTGTTGGATTTCCTCATCAGTAATTGGTGGCTCCACATTCGGTATGGCAAAAGCTGCTAATCTTCTTAAGCTTGACAGCTCTGCATGAGTAATCGTCTCGTGATCGATAGTATTTTTATCAAAATCCCTGCTTGAAGACACAGGTAGTTTGTAATCTATCATATTTAGGTTTTGATTTTCCGGAAGACTTACTCTTAGACCATCATCATATAATGAACGCTTACTAGCTCGCGCATCGTCTCTTTCTATGTATTTATGATCTATAATTCTGTAGTCGCCTTCAAATGGCTCTCTATCTTCATTAAAGATATTACTCATATCCAAATCCTCTGTCTAAATTGTTATTGTAATACGTACAATCATACCATATTATGTCAATAACTGCAACAAACCTGGGTATGTTTGCCCTGTATGGTTACAGCCTCAAAAAACTGAAAAATCAATCTTTCATAAACCCCACAACCGGTCTATACTTATACATAAGTTGTGTGAGGGCTTTCATCGGAGATCGATTAATTCCTCCTCGCAGACTCTAAGCCTCGTAGCCATCTGCCTATCTTTTAGCCGGATGCCTACTTCAAGCAAGCTAGCTATACAAATTCGTTGACAGTGTGAGCGTAAACTGATCAAAAAAAGATGCAATTAACAGATTGACGTCAGGTTTTTTGCACCCTTAATTCTCTTTTTAACAGCTTAAATAACTTGGAGTGGACTTATGAAAATCTTTTACTTTGGCGAACTAATCGAAGACACAAACGCACCAAAAAAAGCAGAGATCGACCAGCTCGCAATGAGCTTCGCAGAAGGCGAATCAGCCCCAGAGCCAAAGAAAACTGGCATGGAAAGCATCGGCGACATCCTAAAAGACCTTGACCTCAACATAGACATCTACCGCCCAATGCACTTTTCAAACTAGGAGGGCTGAGGAGAAGACTGGAGGGAGAAGTTGCAACCCCGCAGCTTCTGTAGCTTCTGTAGCTTCTGTAGCCAAACCAGCATAAAGACCTTCCTGCCAAAGAAGTCATAGAGACAATTTCTGAATAAAGCTATGAGTTGCCCGAGGCCATCATTGCTTAACAATGCCGAGGGATGCTTGCATCCTCATAGCGCAGAATATTGGCTATATGATCTTCCTTGCGTAGGGAGGTCCCGCTGGCGGGGCGTTTTGGGTACTTTTAGACCTGCAGCTAAAAGTACCGCTGGGTATGGGCAGGCATCGCCCATTTCATAAAATCAATATAAAAATGTAGCTTGCTTACCAATCAATGAATCTTAAATTAAATTTAAAAAGGAAATAA
>CAYNWE010000081.1:3687-5117 GCA_964400855.1 uncultured Candidatus Saccharibacteria bacterium | reverse complement strand
CTGCTATTGCACGGAGTGTATTCAACAGAGGTAATAACACCTCTTCAACTGCAGAAACGGCTGAGCAGGCAAGTCTAGAAGGTATACGTGTTGCACGCTATTTAGTAGACGGCCCGGTTGTAGCGAGCTCTGAACACCGACGATACGTCGTAGAAGTGACCCCAAACGTGACAATGATGCGCGTATATTCTGACTATGGTCAAAAAGTGATTGCTGAAAAAAGTTATACAAATAACAGTGAAGCATTTAACACATTTATGAGTTCACTTGAAGGCGCAAATGCTAGTGCTCGCTACACTGGCACTGATGAAGAAGATGATAACGCAGAGGCAGGTGTCTGCCCGACGGGTCGAAGGTTCATACTTGAGCTTGGTAATGATATTCGTCGATGGACTACTTCTTGTGAGCGAACCGAAGGTACAGCAGCTGGACGAATGACGACAATGCGAAGTCTTTTTGCAAATCAGATCCCAGACTTTGACGAACTCGTGAAGAACACTGGTCTTAACCGACAATAGACCCTGCTTGCGGTATACTAGAACAATATGGCAGATGTGAAAGCGGTGTTGTTTGATTGTTTTGGGGTGCTCGTGACAGGAACGTTGGAGCAGTTTATAAGCGCACACCTTGCTCATGACCAGTCGTTAGTTCGAGAGGCGCACGAGTTAAACGACCAAGCAAGCTTGGGATTGATAACCTATGAGGCACAAATTGAGGGGTTTGCTGAGATGGCGCATCTGACGGTTGAGCAAGTGCATGTAGAGATGGGGAAGAACCCGCGCAATGAAGCACTTATCTCATATATTCGAGACAATTTGTACGGAAAATATAAGATTGGCTTTGTATCTAATGCGTCTGACAATTGGCTTGAGCAGTTGTTTTTGACCGAAGATTTAGCACTGTTTGATGATTTTGTGTTGTCCTATGAAGTGAAAATGGCGAAGCCTGATGCTCGAATCTATGAGTTGGCTGCCAGTCGATTAGGCGTAAAGCCAGAAGTATGTATTTTTGTTGATGACATCGAGCGGTACTGTGTCGGGGCCGAGGACGTCGGTATGCACGCGGTGCAGTATGTGAATATGCATGATTTTACTCAGAAGCTAGAAGTGTTAATTAACTAATAGCCAATGTGAATAACTAAACGTTTGTCGAGCTTGCACGCGTCAGTGATAGCTATAGTATCGACTCGGAATTTGTGTGCGTATGCAGCTCCTGGAACGGTGACTAAATAATGTGTACGACTTGTTCGTACCTGGATTTCAATGTCGTAATTTTTGCGCGCATACTCTTTCAGCGCAACAACTTGCGGCGGCTCCGACGGGCGTTTGTTTTGTAGCATGTCTTGAAGGGAATCCATGGGAGCAGTATAGCATTTAGGGAGAAGGGAGAAGGGAGAAGGGAGAAGGGAGAAGGGAGAAGGGAGAAGGGAG
>CAYNWE010000081.1:0-3587 GCA_964400855.1 uncultured Candidatus Saccharibacteria bacterium | reverse complement strand
GAGAAGGGAGAAGGGAGAAGGGAGAAGGGAGAAGGGAGAAGGGAGAAGGGAGAAGATTTGGAATATGAAAAATGAAATGAGGAAAAAGAATTTGAAAACGAGAAAACCAAAACTAATTATTCTAAGCGGTTGCCCAGGAGTAGGAAAATCAACACTATCTAAGCTGTATGCTGACAGACACCCGATGGCGTTGAATTTAGATATAGACACGCTGTGGTTCATGATGGGGCAATGGGAAGCTTCACGACCAACATCACACACGCAAAAAATGAAGTTGGCGTATGCACTTGCATCTACTCACCTTGAGGCAGGATTTGATGTCATAGTTGCACAGCACCTAGAAAAAGAGAAGTACCATGTCGAATTTGCCAAAATTGCAAAAGCGACTGGCGCAGTTTGCATTGAAATTTTACTCAGAAATAATTTAGACGTAGCGATTGAGCGGTTTATAAAACGCGGCATAGCTTCTGGTTATCCGTCGGGGTTTCGCCCCGGAGGAATTGTTGATACCGGAGGGCGAGAACGCCATATTGCACTCATGCATAAGCAAGTCGAAGAAATTGCCTCAGGACGCACGGACATTAAAATAATTGATGTTGTTGATGGTGAAGTTGAAGCTACCTACGGGCGTATAATGGAGTATATAAAGAGAAAGACAAAGTAGTAAGCAATGCCAGAGTTGCCCGAAGTAGAGACGGTGAAGCGTGGGCTTGAGAGCTTGATTGTTGGTAAAACAATTAAAACAGTCACGCATGATACGCCAAAAAGCTTCCCTAACGCACCTGCTGATGTTGAGCAGTTTATGAATGGTGCGCGGATAACAAATGTTCGACGCAGAGCAAAGGTACTGCTCATTGATCTTTTTACTGACTATACACTCGTCATACATCTTAAAATGACAGGCCAGCTTGTGTTTGTTGGAGAAGATAGATTTGGGGCGGGGCATCCGAATGATTCACTGATTGGGCAGTTGCCGGATAAGTCGACGCGTGTGATTGTTTCGTTTACCGACAATACGACGTTGTATTTCAATGACCAACGCAAGTTCGGGTGGGTACGCCTGCTACCCACTTTGCAGGTGCCTGAGATAGATTTTTTTAAGAAAGTTGGACCGGAGCCGCTGAGTGATGATTTTACCGCAGAGGTATTTATTGCACGTATACGAAGGCGGGCTAATACGACTATCAAAGCGGCATTGCTTGATCAGACAGTGCTGGCAGGCGTCGGAAATATTTATGCAGATGAGAGTTTGTGGGGTGCCAAGATCCATCCGGCAACTCGAGTACGAGATGTGAGCGATGATGAATTAAAACTACTGCATAGCGAGTTGCGTTTCGTTCTGAATCTCTCTATAGAAAAGGGTGGAAGCACAGATCGTAACTACGTAAACGCTGAAGGTAAACGGGGAAGCTATATCGACTTTGCCCGTGTGTTTCGGCGTGAGAAATTGCCTTGTCCACGGTGTGGCATGATTATAGAAAAGTCAAAAGTTGCCGGGCGGGGGACGCACACGTGTCCAACATGTCAAAAACGTGTGAAAGAAATATGAAAAATGAAATAGGGGTTGAGTAGGATACACTGGTGCTATGATACGGACGTTAACGGGGAAGAATAGCTATAGCTTACACGCTTATTTACAGGAGCGCATTGCTGCTATCGTTGCAACTTCAGGGGAGCTGGCGCTTGAGCGAGTTGATGCGCAAGAGGCATCCGTTGATACGGTTTTGCAGGCGGTCCAAAGTTTGCCATTCTTAGTCAGTGAGAAGCTGGTGGTAGTGACGGGTGTGCAGTCAAATGCAGCACTCATGGAGCGACTTGAAGAGCTGATCGATAGAACTGCAGACACGGTTGAAGTGCTTCTTATTGAACCCAATCTCGATAAGCGAAAAGCAAGCTATAAACTGTTGAAAGCGCGTACAGAGCTGCATGATTTTGTAGAGCCGCAAGCACGGGACCTGCCAGCCTGGGTGAGTACTGAAGCAAAGCGGCTGGGGGCAACTATTTCAAGTAGCGATGCGCAGTATTTGGTTGATAGAGTGGGTGCTCACCAGCAACTACTCGCACATGAAATAGAGAAGTTGAGTTTGTACCAGCCAGTTATAACAAAGCAGACGATTGAACTGCTTACTGACCAGAGTGTGCAACATACAATTTTTACCCTGCTCGACAGCGCGTTTTCTGGTGATACGAAGCGAACGTTAGAGTTGTACCGCGAGCAACGACGAGCACGGATAGAGCCACAATATATCCTTGCAATGTTAGTCTGGCAGTTGCAGTCGCTTGCGCTTGCAGTATTTGCGCCAACCCGCTCTGACGGGAGCTTGGTTGCGACCGGTATGTCACCATATACGGCAAAAAAGGTACTACAGCTTGCCCGCAGTAAAACGCGAGCAGACATCAAGAAAATGGTCGTCGATATCACAGAGTTTGACGCGGCCATAAAGACAAACGCCGAAGCAGACGCCGGGGTAGAGTTATACCTACTCTCGCTTAGCACCAACTACTAGCAAGTATTGTATTTTTATACAAAATATGTTATTATATATAGATATATGAGCGAAGCTATTTCTGGTGAATCTGAGCGACGATTTTTGAGTCCTGACAGTATAGGGCTTGAAATAGTAAGTGCGTATGAAATGAGCCTTGCACGCGAAATAAACGGGCCTCTGGTAGTTGGTGAACAAGAAGTTCCGAGCACTGCGCAAGGCAGGTTTGAGCGAATCACTCAATTTCTCCGTCGACTAAGAACTGAAGAGGGGACTGTGGACGCCGCTGATCAAGACATGGACGAGACTGGTTCAGTACTAGATGCCCACAAGCTAGCATTTGAGCATCGAATGAAGTTACTCACACCACTACAGCGGTTGTATTTTGCGAAAGAACTTTCAGGCTATGCTAAAGTTCGCCCATTTTTGGCTAACGGCGTAGATGGAGAGTTACTTGAAGAGCAAATCGTTCAGGGTATTCAGGAATTAGATATGAACGGTAGTAGTGACGCGTCTCTGTATGTATTAAATGCGCTACAGCTACATTTACATATCTATGAAAAAATGAACAGAAACCCAGAATTTATGAAGCAAATCGACGAACGTCGTGAAAATTTTAGGCAGGGTGTGATACGTGGGGTGCAGGGCAAGTGGCTTGATTCGAGTGCTTTGAGTCGACTTGAGTCGCAGCGAGAAGTCCCTATATATCTTGGAGATTTAGCTTCTACAGAAGCAAACTATTGCAACGGATACTATAATCGAAATCAAGATTTCGTGGTGATTTCTCCTTTCGGATTCCCACAAAGTAAAGGGCTAAAATCTATCGAACACGAACTGGGGCATGCTCGTTTAGAAGATAATTCAGACCCGTCCGAGGAGTATTACTTTCAGTATGGCTGGTATATAAGTGAATCGTTAGTGGAGCACAATGCAATGGTCATGAACCAGCAAGCAGACCCAGAAAGTTTTAAGTTACATATTGGTTCTTATGGCGAAGTTCGCACACTTATGGAGACGATGTTGGCTCTCGGGCGATTGCGCGGGGTTACTATCGACGTGACAGATTTGAGCCGCGCTATTAGTATGCGTCAGATTGACAGA
>CAYNWE010000080.1:0-5359 GCA_964400855.1 uncultured Candidatus Saccharibacteria bacterium | reverse complement strand
CGAGCAAGTATCTGTCGTAACTTTGCTGGTTGCATAATGCCTTCGGCGACTTCATGAAGTGGTACCTTTTTCTGATATTTTGCATATTGATAAGCAGTTTGTAATAAGTCCGCTTCTGGGTGCACTACTTCGAATTGCAAGCCTTCGTTAAATAGTTTATCGGTATTAGACTCTCGAGCTATTTTTATATGTGCATACTTCGTAGCTGGTGGTCGCGAGTTAGCGTTCGAGTTACTTTGTTCTGTATTATTTGTTACTGTAGGTTTATCTTTTTGTGTTGGGACACAATCAGCAATTGGTAGAAGCGGTTCTATAGAGGCGTCATCTATGATAGTTCTCAATTTTGGTTTTGCAGCTTGTTTTTTGGCAAGCAATCGAGCAGTCGCATTCGCTTGCGTTCTCTCTGCTCTCACTGCTGCAGCCTGTGCCTTGACAGCAGCGGCATCAGCAATCCGTGCATCGCGCGCGCGTTGTTTCTCAGCAGCAGCTTGTTGTTTTTGCCGCGCAAGCTCATCCGCCTTGCGTTGTTTTTCTTCGGTGCATATCCTATTTGCTTCTTCTCTCGCGAGCTGTGCGCTTGCCCGTTCATGCGCAACCACCTGAGCATCAATCTTTTTCTTAACTTTATTATTTAATTTCGCTGCTTGCTTCACTCCGTAAGCTGTACGATCAAATTCAGGGATAAGTGAAATCTCAACATCCTGCGACCCTTCAATTGGCCGCTCAATAATAAGCGCATGCTTGCGAAGTGCGGTAAACGCAACATGCATCTTTTCCTTTGTAACGACAATACCTTCTAATCCTAGCAATGTTCGAATACTACTTCTCGGTAACGACCCACCGTGGTGCTCTAACAAAGCGACGATTTCTAAAGCACGTTTTGTACGAATATCTAATTGCACACGCAGCCCGTCGTAATTCGCCATAGTTTCTTCTGTTAATCGCCGTTCATACACTGGTGATTCACCATTTTCGGGTAATTCCAATGCCATGAGAGCATCATAGCTAAACTGCACAGTCGTCAGGTTATTGGCCCCATTTTTTTCAATAATACCTTTGGGTAATAGCTCGGTTAAGTCGCGCACTAACCGTGACGGATTAGTAAAATGACTTGCTTTTATACCGATGTCTTTTATCGCTACAGGCCAGCCTGCATTTTGCCGCAACACGCTGAGCGCGTGTTCAAGTTGCTCCCGGCTCGACTGGCTCGGGACACTTAGGGCGACAAGCTGCATAAAATACGACATGTCCCCACCGTCGAGCTTTTCTCTCATTTCACGAGCTCGTTGCAATCGTTCAACGTTGCCGTTCACATACGACTCAACAACCCCCTCATCAAGCGTGTAGTAAGCCGTGCGTCCCTCTCTCATTGTCGTCAAGATACCCCTTCCACGCAGAATTGCCATCGTGCGCTCTGTTGTTCTAGGACTACCTGCGACACCCGCTTCTCGAAATGTATCAGCGATATCGCGCACCGTCACAGGTTCCGGTGCTGCAGTAACGAGTGTCTGAATTGCTTTCACTTCATACCCCTGAATTTTAAAATCAGCTACCATAGCACGAGCAAGCATGCATTTTCCTACTGCAGCAATCGCATCTTGGTGTATACCGTCACTGTCAATCAGAGGATTGAGCCGCTCAGGCGTATATTCTCTTGATTCTTGCATAGAGTCAGCCTATTAATGCTATATTATATCACGTTTATGGCTTATTGGTCAAGTTTCTCTTGGGTCTGACTGCCTGTTACAATATGTTTATGGCTAACTACAAAGGACACGTTGCAGGCGGAGCACTTTTTGGTGGGTTATTCTATGCCGCAATCGCTTATGTTCCAATAGCTCAGTTCGCAGAAACTGCTGGTTTGTTGCAAAACTGGCAAGCAATATTCGCTATTTTTGTACTTGGAATGTTATTTGGGTTATTCCCGGATGTCGACACTAACAGCAAAGCCCAAGATTTATTCTTCGCAATAATATTTCCGTTAAACATATTGTTGCTAGCAACCGATAAAATTGAGGCTGCTGCATACCTAGGACTTATTGCAATGCTTCCTATAATCGGGCATCATCGAGGCTGGACGCACAAAAAATGGGCGATGCTCGTTGTGCCATTGCCCATTTTGCTAATTCCATACATATACAATAGCGAAATATTACCAATATCATCTATTTACTATGGCGCCGCAGTGTCAGGTTATTTCAGCCATCTATTATTAGATGGACTCATCTGGAAAAGATTCAGAATCAAGAATTAAAGTTCTTCGCTACCACCATCAAGTGCTATATCTTCTTCTTGACCTTTAGGAGTCAGAATTCTATCAACCAGTTTATCGATATCATCGTCAGATAAATTTGCCTTAACCGTGTAACCCTCAATACCCAATTGTCGTAGATCAGCTGGCGCATCTTGCTCATTCAGATTAGATATAACATAGACTCGGATATCCTTACCCCAATCCGTTGCACGCATTCGACGTAGCACTTCATCGCCAGGAATAACAGGAATCATTAAATCTAACAAAACAAGTGCTGGTTTTACCAGCTGTATAAGTTCAAGCGCTTCTTGGCCATTGTATGCGACATGGCACTCATAGCCAATAATCTCCAATCGCGTTTTGTAGATATCTGCTAAAGAAGCGGTATCTTCTACGATTACGATTTTGATAGGGCCGTATGATTGTTCTTCCATAACACCATCATACCCCACACAGCATTGTTAGTAAATGTAGCTAAAGTAGCTTGCTGGCAAGGTGCGTGTTGTCTGCACGTACAACCCTTTATGGTTCATCTCGCTAATTGTCACTGTACCGTCGGTGTTCACGCTTTCAACATACACAACATGGTTTCCACGCTGTCCTGCTGCACCAACTTGAGGTGTTGAGCCAGTAGGCAACCCTTGTGCAGCCGCACGAGAAACCCACGTTGCTGCATTTCCGAGATTATTCGGCAAGTCAGGGCGTCTGTTTTTCACATACCATGTACAATACCCTGCAACATACCCATTTCCACTACTACTGCCACGTACTGCAGGGGCGACAGGGCGGGGAGCCGCTACTTGCGTAGCTGCACGCGCAACGACCGGTCGAGGGGTCTCGATATGCGTCACCAGTTCAGGTAATTGACGCGGTTCAAGCACTTCTTCAGTGAGAGGAATCACTAGTTCGATCCCGACAGCCAAAAGGTCAGGGTTTTCAAGCGTCGTGTTTTTATCAAACAAACGATTCCAGGTTGTTTGGTATTTTTTTGCAATATCACTTAACGTTTCGTTCTCTGTAACAACGTGTTTTGTCTCAATTTGTTCTGGCGCTGTGGCAGGTGGCGCAATCTCTTGCGCAACAAGCACTTTCAGCGCTGTATCTGTCTCGACTGACAGCAGTTCAACAACACTTTGAGGTTCTTTGACTGCTTCGGTTGATTTTTCTATTGTAATTGCACTATTTGCCACTTGCGCACTCGCTGTCGAGGACCCAACTGACAAAATTAGGGTACATGCAAATAGACCCGTTAACACGGCTATACGCATAAATAAATTGTCTCCTTTTCTTTATTGAAACGATTGTCCGCATGCTCTCGCAGCGTTACTTTAGCGGCACAATCTATCTGCTATCTCCACTCACATGGTGCTTCCGTGTCTCTCAAAAGCCCGTTTAAGATGCAGTCCCAACATCCTACAAACCAACCCCTGCATTTGTCAATACATTCTGCTTTTGCGCATATTTCATATTTATTCACCCCTGTTAAAAGCACCATAAATGTGATATTTAGCAAAGTAGTTTTTACAACGTTATGCTCATATATAGTGGTTATGGCTGGTTTTGCTACGCCATTATTGCCAACTTAATACATGCAGGCGCTAGCGCAATATGAATCAACACGATATACTTAATAGTAATAGGGAGACTATTATGGGAAATAAACTGTCGAGATATGCTCAACTGAAAAGCATGCCAACAAGATTCATGAAATGGCTTAAGAGCCTTAACCGAAACACGAAACTGGCGAGCTCACTTGTGCTGATACTACTTGTCGTTGGAGTATCTGCAGCAGTTCTGGGTGCAGACAAGAATACCGCCCCAGAAGTTGCAACAAACACACAAGAGTCAACTGAACCAACAGAGAGCGTACCGCTCATGGGCGCAAAGCTTACCTACATAGAGGGCGTGGTAGAACATCGCGACCAAAATGGTGAGTGGGCAACCGCAACAAAAGACAGCGCGCTAGTGAGCGGGTCAGGTGTACGTACTACCGGTGCGAGTGGGAGAGCAATAGTAACGTTCGACGACGGCAGCATTGTCCGGCTTGATGCCAATACTGAAATTGGGTTCGAACAAATAACACTGTCAAGAATCACTATTGAACAAGAATCTGGCTATATCTATAGCCGTGTTACCGAATCTGCATCACGCAAATACGAAGTAATCACAGAAAATGCACAGTTTCAGGCAGTTGGTACGGCATTCCGCACAGCTGCAACTGGTGACGAAGAATCAGTAGAAGTATTTCATAGTTCTGTGAAAGATACGACCAATAATAAGACAGCGAAAGAGGGCGAGAAACTCATTGCAAAAAGCAACGTGAACCCAGACAAAGATGGCACAATAGAGCCAATTGATATCGAGAAAATTAAAGAAGAAACATTCATAACCTGGAACCGCGACGAGGATAAAAAAGACAATAATTTTAAATCAAAACTAGGGTTTCTAAACGATTTCGACGGTCCTAAAATAGAATCCATTGCACCGGCATCTGGATCAACGATAGATATCGACGCCACCAGTGCAAACGGCTCTGTGAGTATCACCGGAAAAACCGAAAAAGGTGCAAAACTCACTATTCAGTCAAAATCTATCCCAGGTAATACAGCAGTAGAAGTACCTGTCGGTGAAGATGGGACATTTGACACCGGTATTCAGCTTGGAGCGATCGGAAACTCGGTCTTTGAGTTGATCGCAAAAGACAAAGTTGGTAACACAACAAAACTCACCGTCACCTACAACTTCAAAAAGCCTATTGCCGTGCAACAGCAGGGAATAGCGCTCACAGTGACTGAAACAGATGACTCTGTCGTCTTAGAGTGGGGCCTTGTTGGCGTCAGTACTCCAGACGGCGTAAAAGTACTCTACGCAAAAGACAAGAGCGAACTGACATTCGAAAACGACGCAAAACTGTACGTAGAATCAGGCACAACGAAATCTATCAAGAAATCTGACCTCGGTACCAATAAAACTTACTCATTTGCCGTATGTCGCTACGACAAAGAGGACCCAAGCTGCGACATTTACAGTAACGTCGTCAAACTAGAATTGTAAGTAGTCAGCCTTCGGGATAAATGAACCCAAAACTAAATAAAAATATCGCTC
>CAYNWE010000079.1:0-5703 GCA_964400855.1 uncultured Candidatus Saccharibacteria bacterium | reverse complement strand
ATCTTTGGACCGTTTTTAATAACGTATGCGATAGCATTAGCATGACCATGACCAAGCGCATAGTCAGTTTTGAGCCACGAAATTATATCTTTATGAACGTTTAAGTTTTTTGCTTTTGCTTCATCTATAAGCTGTTGAGGTGTTTTGCCTGTTTTTAGCTCAACTGCATCTAGGTATGCTTGAAAAGACATATGATTTGTTCCTTATTATCCTTGTATTGATTCTACTCGTAGCTTAACAAACTGTTCAATGAGTTCTACCGGGAAGGGTTGATTATGCGGGATTTTAAACGTAGCCTTGCCGGATGCATATGCACTAAACAATGACTGCTGTTCTGCAGCTATGAGATGGAGCGGGTACAGGCTGACGTGGTTTTCATAGCCAGCAAAATACACAACCATCGTTTTGCTGATAAAATAGGCAGGTATGTTGTAGCTAATTTTTTCAGTTGCATTTGGGACGATAGATAAAATAATTGAACGAAGCTGATCTATTCTTGCTCGCGTTTCGCCAGTAAAATCTGCGAGATACGTCTCTACATCTGGATATTTCTTTTGCGGCATAAGACTAGTTCTCTATATGGCAGTTAATCATCCAGCGAGTGCCAAATTTATCAACAAATGAAGACCAATAATCACCCCAGAACATTTTATCAAGTGGCATTATTTCACTGCCACCTTCACTCAGTTCGCGGTGGAGCCGTTGAGCTTCTTCAAGCGTGTCTGGTTCAAGATTGATACTTACATTATTGCCTGCAATAAATTGGCCCATTGAATCGAGAAAATCAGTACCCATTAGTATGTGTCCGGCAAGAATAGGGAGCTGAATGTTCATTATATAATTGCCTTCTGTTTCTGACATTGGGTTACTCGGGTCAGATGGTGCATCTTTCATACGGTCGATTCCACCGATATATTCTGTACCGAATACTTGCTTGTAAAATGCAAACGCCTCTTCGGTTTTGCCTTGAAAATTTAGGTAGGTAGATACTCGTGACATTATTATTCTCCAGTTATATAAGTTTAGTGTACTATTTTAGGTTTTCAAGCACACCCCTACGCTTCACAATATTTTTGTAATCCCATTGGATTGTCTGTGCTTTCAATAGCCATCGGTTTAAATCTTCCTCATTAATTTCTTTGATATCTAGGTAGCATTTTTCTGCTGCTTTAAATGAACCTTTAGCATGCAAGCCACTTTCATCAAATGTTTGGCCACTCCAGAATAGGAGCTGTACGCCTTTTTTTCTGACTGAGTACCCTGCAATGGGATTATCATTTGAAAACCAGACTGGCGCCCCGTGCCAGACTTTTTGAGTAGTGTCAGGCAGTTCTCGCGCAATAGTCTTAGCACGAAATTCGCATATGTCACGGTACTCATCTTGTGATTGATTGTATGCATCGATGGAAGGGTGCATTACTGATCACCTAGCAATACTTGCAGCCTATCCCAAGTTTGTTTTATGCCTTCTTCCATGCCCATTTCCATCACTGTTTTGAGGTCTTCTGGTTTATCATAGTAGCCGACGCTAGTAAATCGAGTACCGCCATCGACAGTTTCTAGATTATTTTCTGTGTGCACGCTTGGCATACCTGGAGTAACAGTTCCTTGATTGTCAGTAAAGAAATCTGTGTAGTTGAATGAGTCTTGCGGGGTTACCTCGCTAAACTCCATTTTACCCCATGACTCTTGGCCGAACCATTCACCCTGTGATTCATCTTCGCACTTCATGCCATAGAGGAGATATCCGCCAGCGGAAAATTCGTGATGTGCAACAGTTGTTTGCCAGCCATTTGGCCCCCACCATGTAGCAAATATATCTGGGTTTGCCCATGCTTCCCATACGCGTTCTTTCGGTGCTGAAAATACACGGGTGATAATCAGTTTGTTACCGTCTACGGTCAGTGTTGTTTTGTTGTCCATCTTTTACCTCTTTTCCTTTAATAATGTATCTAATTGATCAAATCTGCTCTCCCATAGGTGCCGATACTCTTCGAGATAAGCATCCATTTGTTGGAACGCTGTAGGGGAGAGCGATATGATTTGCGTGCGGCCTTTTTTACGCTTTCTAATTAATTTTGCAGATTCAAGGACTGATATATGTTTCGCAGCACCAGCAAATGACATTTTGTAATGGATTGCAATTTCTGAAACGGTCATATGATCATATATGCGCAAAAGTCGAAGCATATCACGGCGGGTTGCATCAGCGAGTGACTGAAACAACGAGTCAAGTGCGTGATTATATTCAACCATATAGTTGAATAATATATCTTATTTTGTGTAGTGTCAATTGCTGATTTATACTTGATTTATGAGCAATAATTACGAATCCCAACTCACTGGTGGTCACCCGAACTCTCTTGGTAACACAATTGCTGTTGTTGAACATGTGCTTGCACATGGCACATTTGAAGAGTTGCTAGCTTGCTATGATTCAGACGATGAAGTAGTTCGGCTCCGTGTTAGTAATGCTATTAAGCGTGTGTACAAAGAAAAGCCAGAATGGGTAGAGGCGCACATAGACACGTTTTTGTATAAAATTTCACAAATAAATCAGCCGTCAACATGGTGGACGATGTCACAGCTATTTTTATGGATGAGTGATAAAATGACCGCGAGTCAGCTTGAACAGGCTAAACAAATAGTGAAGTCGTATTTAGATACAACGAATGACTGGATTGTAGAGAATACGGCTATGGAGGTGTTGGCAACGTGGGGTAATTCAGACCCCGAACTTAAGAACTGGCTAAAGCCTCGGCTTGAAAAGTATCAGAAAAGTAGCCGAAAATCGGTTGCAAGTCGCGCGAAGAAACTGCTTGCGCACTACTAGATTTGGGCAATTTGAAATACTGCTTGCCAGTGCTCTTTTGCCTTAGCTTCGGGTAGAAAGTTGGATAAAACAAAGAAGTCTGCGTCCCGCCTTACTTTCCAGCCATCTGCGCCAACCGATATTTCATCCCCTACTTGTGCGACTGCCCACCCATGACCTATCGGCACGACATAAGTAGGAAGAACAGGTTTGTAAGTGTCAATCTGCTGGTTGTTTGCAGCTTTAATCAAGTTTTGAGCAAGCTGCACTGCATCCGTGATAGCGGTTTGCGCCATGCCTGAATATTTTGTTGACGCTGAGTCACCTAAGACATATATGTCGGGGCTGTTTGCCTGCATATACTCATTAACAACTACACGCTTACGAGGGTCGAGAGAGAATATATCCGGGTAGCGCTCAAAAAATGAGTTTGCTCTGCTGCCAGCTGACCAGATTATCACGTCAGCAGGGATGACTTCACCACCCTTCAACGAGAGATGTTTGGCAGTGCAATGGTCTACCTCAACACCGAGCTGAGTGGTGATATGTAGCTCTTCAAGACGTCGGGCAGCTATTTCCGAAACATCTGGGAGAAGTGACGGGAGTACTCTTGGCGCACGGTCAATTATCGTGACACGAGGGATTGCCGCCGGTACGTGATATTTTTCAGCCACGATTTTTGAGAAAAACTCTAGATCGCTTGCTGCCTCGATGCCTGTTGGTCCAGCACCAACCATGACGATGTCGATATCTTGGCCTGATTTGGCTTTTAGCTTGTCTCGTAGTGTATTTCTTAAGTTGATTGTGTCAAAGATCGTGTAAATGGATTCGGCGTGTTCACGCATGCCTCGAATGCCGTAGTAATCAATTTCGTAACCGAGTCCAAGCACGAGAGAATCATACGAATACGTACGCCCACTTTGCCCTTTGAGCTCCTTGGTTTGTGCCCGTAAGTCAGTGACGAAATCGTTGACTATGGTGACATTTTTTCCTTCAAATATCTCTCGAAAAGGCAGGACAACTTCAAGCGGTGACCGGCCTGTGGCGCTTCTGTAGAGCGCACCGTGGTATTCAAGTTGATCATGAGGTGAAATGAGTGTCACATCAAACTGCGGGTTGTTTGCAAGCTCCAATGCGAGCTTCACACTCGCAAAGCCTCCGCCAACAGTTATAATGCGTTTCTTTTGTGTTTGTGCACCACTCATATCAATAGTAGAATAATAGCATAAGCATTTTAGGAGATATAAAAATGGAAGATATTAAGAAGGTAATTCGCGGCGAAGTTGACGTGTCGAGTGCGGCACTCAAGGCGTATAGCCACGATGCTTCTATCTTTCAAGTGACGCCGTCAGCTGTTATTTATCCAAAAAATGACAGAGATTTGAGTCGGCTCATACATTATGTGACAGAGCGAAACATGGAAGGTGCAGACGTCTCTATTGCTGCGCGCAACGGTGGCACTTGTATGTCCGGCGGCTCACTTACTCAAGGCTATGTAGTGGATATGAGTCGGTATTTTACGCACATTGGTGAGGTGGATAAAGCAGGCCGAACTATGTGGGTACAAGGTGGCGTCATGCATATTGATGCAGAGTCGAAAGCAACGGAAGCAGGACTGCTATTCGCACCATACACGTCATCCCGAGATATTTGTGGTATTGGTGGGATGATTGGTAATAACGCGTCAGGCGAAAAATCTGTAAAGTATGGTCCAACAAGCGACAATGTGAAACGCATGAAAGTCATGTTAAGCGACGGTGAAGTATACGAATTTGGGCCTTTGACCGCTCGTCAGGTAGAGCAGAAAAAGCACTTACCCACCTTTGAAGGTAAACTCTATCGTGAAGTCACAAAACTAATAGACGATAACTGGAACCTCATTGATAGACAGCATCCGCGAACAGTAAAGAACGCTGCAGGCTATCCCCTCTGGGAACTTTGGGACAAACAACGAGCACACTTCAATATGGCACGATTATTTATTGGCGCGCAAGGCACGCTTGGCATTACAACTGAAGCTGAGCTTAAGTTGGTGCCATTACCGAAAGCGAACCGTATGATTGTTATCCCAATTCAGAATTTGAGCGAGCTGACTCCGGTAGTTAAAAAAGTCATGAGTTTTCATCCTGTTACCTGCGAAACGTTTGACCACCATACATACGAACTGGCAGAGCAGCATCATCCAGAAGATGCCGAGCGGGCGAACTTAGCCCGCGGGAAGCATATGGTGGTTTTGGCAGTTTTTGATGGAGATTCACAAGAGCAGGCTGACGTTGCGACAGGCAAAGCGAAAGAGGCACTTGAGCAGATGGACAGAGAGGTACTATGGGTCGATGACCAGGCAGTACTTGAAAGCTTTTTGCTCATTCGTCGTAAGAGCTTCCGTATGTTGTTAGAGCATCCAAAAGACGATATGCGTGCGATGGCGTTTTTGGAAGATACGATTGTTCCGCTTGAACACTACGGTGAATTTCTTGGTGCACTTGAAGCCATTTTAAGTGAGTATAGCTTGGTCTATACTTACGCAGGGCATATTGGTGATGGCAGTATTCGGCTTGTACCACTCATAAATATGGAAGCTGAAGGTGCCGCCGACCTTGTTATGGAACTTGAAACGAAGGTCAACGACCTTGTGATGGCATTTGGTGGCTCTATCAGCGTTGATCACAACGATGGTATAATTCGAACACCTTATCTAGAGCAATTTTTTGGCCCAGAGATGTATACACTTATGGCAGAAGTGAAAGAGCTGTTTGATCCACTTGGTATTTTTAACCCAGGTAAAAAAGTAGGTGGAACTTTTGAATACGCACGCGACCACGTCGTCCGTTCTAACCATTAAATAATTTGTCATTTTATACTTTGCACCAGAACTGAGATTCTATATACTT
>CAYNWE010000078.1:0-5755 GCA_964400855.1 uncultured Candidatus Saccharibacteria bacterium | reverse complement strand
CTGTCCCGCTCGAAAAATGGAAAAAATACCAGTGGCCAGTTATTGGACTTGCGTCTGTTATTGCAATTGCTGTGCGGTTTGTCGGTGAGGAGATTAACGGTGCTCACCGTTGGATACAAGTGGGTGGATTTTCATTCCAGGCGGCAGAGCTCATTAAACTTGCCATCGTGCTGTGGGTTGCTTACTACTTGGCCAAAAAGCGGCGAGAAGGAGCCATGCAAAAAGCTGAAATTTTAAAAACTTTGGGGGTATTGGCCGTCGGTATTTATATAGTTGTTGCCATGCTGCAAAGTGACCTTGGGTCGGCCGCTGTAATGCTTTCAATCCTAGGGATTCTCGCTGCAGTCGCAGGCTTGCCGCTCAAGAAGATCGCGATTGTTGGTGCGGTTGGCCTTGTCCTAGGGTCTCTTGCCATTGTGAGTACACCGTATAGGCGTGACCGTGTTGCTACCTTTTTTAATCCGACGGCAGATTGCCAAGCAGAGGGGTATCAGGCGTGTCAGGCGCTTATTACGATTGGTTCAGGGGGTCTTTTTGGGAAAGGGCTTGGTCGAAGCGTGCAGGCATATGGTTATCTACCAGAACCTGCGAACGATTCGATTTTTGCGATTGTTTCAGAGAAATTTGGGTTTGTTGGGTCGCTGACTGTTGTGGTGCTGTTCTGGCTGCTGTTTAAGCGCATTGCCGACATTGCTCGAGCGGCTCCAAGTGACTATAGCCGACTGTTGGTGAGTGGTGTGCTTGTATGGCTTAGCGTGCAGATGATTATTAATGTCGGCGCGATGATTGGGCTTCTGCCACTCAAAGGCATCACCTTGCCATTTGTAAGTTATGGTGGAACGAGTATTATATTTGTAATGGTTGCAATGGGAATTGTGTTCCAGGTTTCTCGCTATACTGACTTGTCTTTACTGAATCAAAAAAAGTCACATCACGAGAACTCACTCAGAACGCCTGTGGCGCGCTATCGTCGAGGCGCGTATTAATGAATAGGAAACAGAGAGTATAAGATGAGCAAGACAATTATATTGGTTGGTGGTGGTTCTGGCGGGCATTTGACACCGCTGCTGTCTGTCGCTGAGGCAATAAAGCGTCGTGATCGCACAGTGCGCATTATATTTATTGGGCAAAAAGGCGAAAACTTGCACGAAGTGATGGCAAAAGACGTAATTGATGAGACAGTGCTTATCTCAGCAGGGAAGTTCCGACGTTATCACGGCGAGAGTTTTTTACAACATATTCTCGATGTTAAAACTATTCTACTCAACTTTAGAGACTTTTTTCGGTTTTTGCATGGGCTTTGGGATTCCTGGAAAATACTTAGAAAATATAAGCCAACTGTCATTTTTCTCAAAGGAGGCTTTGTGTCAGTGCCGGTTGGGTATGTCGCACGCTTTCAGCATATTCCATATGTCACGCATGATTCAGACGCGATTCCTGGCCTTGCAAATAGACTCACTGCTGCTCATGCTCGATTCAATCTTACCGCGCTTCCTGCGGCTCTGTATCCATATGACGCAGCAAAGTCTCGCCAAGTAGGCATCCCAATACAGTCCGCATATCGCCAATTGTCGGAAAGTGATGTTTTGGATGCAAAAAAACAGCTTGGTTTTAGTGAAGAGGATACGGTTATTTTAAGTGTTGGGGGCGGTCTTGGTGCTCAAAAGATTAACCATGCGCTCGCTCGCTCGGCTGCGAATTTATTAAAAGATAGTCGTAGCGTCATCATACATGTCACGGGCAAAAAATTATTTGAAGAAACAAAGGCGCTATACACTCAGGAACTTAATGAATCTCAACTGCGGCGGGTGAAGTTAATCGATTTTACGACTGAGCTCTATCGCTACAGTGCTGCAGCAGATGTCGTGATAACTCGAGCAGGTGCGACAAACATTGCTGAGTTTGGGGTGCAGCAAAAGCTTTGTATCGTGGTGCCAAACCCGGTACTTACCGGTGGACAGCAGTTGCATAATGCGAAAATACTTTCAGATGCCGGTGCAGCAGTGGTAGTTGATGAAGACTCCCTTGACCAACTTTATACTGTTATCAAGGAGACGCTTTCGTTGCCACTCGCTAAGCGACAACAGTATGCAAGTGCACTCGGTACACTGTCAACACAAGATGCAGCAGATAAAATAAGTGACATATTGTTGGCGATAGAATAGGTAAGCTATGATGGTGAGGTTTGGTAGGAAACAAAAAGAAACTCCCGGACGCGTTCCGCAAGTTTCGAGCCGGACTGCGCCAGTTATGCGTTACTATCGGCCACCAACAAAAGCGGCTTCTCGAAATGCAGAATCACGTAGAGGTTTGCCGAATGAAGACAAATCGACTGCTACATTACTACCAGGAATCAAGAAGTTTCTCGTACTCTTTTCTCAGTGGGCAGCGGTTATTGCTATTGTCCTTTTATTACTCGCGAACACGACTCTTTCTGGAGTGAGCGTGCGTGTAAAAGGGAGCGAATACCCTTATAGGGAAAACGAGCAATACAGCGCAAAAATATATAGTATAATGAAGCAAAATATATTGTATCGAACGAAGTTTCTCACTAGTTCAACGAAACTGGAAACCGAGATAAAACAATCATTTCCTGAAGTTGAATCAGCTGTGGTGGTGATCCCACTTGCCGGTACTAAATTACAAGTCACATTAGACGTTGCTGCACCACTTGTACGGCTTATGCGTAGTGGTAACGAGCTTGCAGTCATAAGTAGCGCTGGAGTAGTTACACAGACAGGTAGTTCTGACGAGATAAACGCGACATTTTCATCGCTACCGAGCCTCTCTGTTGTTGGCGCGCAAGTCACTGTTGGGCAACAGTTACTGACACAGGAAGAAATTGATTTACTACGCTTACTTATACTTGAGTTTGATGGGTCATCTGCTGCACGCCCAACGTTTGTATCCGCTGAGTATGATATTCAGAAAAGAGAGATTAAAGCCAGGTTCAAAGATAAATCTTATTATGCTAAATTAACACCAGAGAGGGAAGTGAGGGTCCAGGTTGGTTCATTGGTGACAGCGCTGAAGGCATTGTCGGATCAAGCACAGCAGATTGCGCCACCATCAGAGTATATAGATGTGCGGGTCGATGACAGACTGTTCATGAGGTAGGCGAGGGCACCCTTCTATCCGCCCCTGTTACGTTCGTAAAATGTTCATAATTAGAGGAAAAAACATATATTAATATCAAAATTTCAAAAAGTCAAATTGTTGTGGTGTAACAGGGGAATGAACAGGGGAGTAGTATAGTAAAAATATAAAATCGTGAAAATGCAAGCATTTCACGACATAAAGTGTGGATAACTATACAAGGTAGTGATATTTACCACGCACGTCTGACTAGCGCATAGGAAGCTGTCAAAAATATAGTTGTCACAAAGTGCGCGCGGTGAAATAAAGACAATTGTTCGTAGTATGTAAAATAAGTCCCCCGCATGACATGAGTATGTGTCTATCTGCATACTAGTATTTAGAGTCGCAAAATATACATTGTGCGACATCATGTCTATGTTCGGTTTCTGTCCTCTACCGCCATATATTTTTCTGAATTTTTCGCTTGCTACTAAAATTTTTTTAGCTATTTTATTTTTGCTACCTACACTGCTCTTTCATTGTAAAAGTGAATTTTCAGCCAGATGCTTAAGGCTCGCCATTTTAAAAATAATTGTTAATAATTAGTGTTCGTATAATGTTCACTTATTGTCTATTGGTTGCCTATGCGTAAGATGTAGGCGATGGCGTAAATTATTAGTCAAGAAATATAACAGGAGCTCTATTGTCTAGGCGCGGTTTAGACAATATTCTGAGTATTTGCTCGCCGTATTGGTAGTCGCGTGGATGCTCTATGATATCGCCTGATAAATAAGCTACGGTTGTTTCTACGTGACCTAATTTTCCGAAACGCGTTGTATATGCCGAGCCTATAAAGTTAAAGCCGAGCACGGGTGTTTGTCCTTCAGTTTGCATTTGTTGAGCTGCCTCAATCATAGCTGTAAATATACCGCTTTTTTGTTTAAATACGTTACCACGTGTATTTAAAAGGTGTACTGGAGAAGCCTCAAGTACTTCAAGCGGATTATCTATTCTTGTAAGTGAAATATTTCTGATGCTACCATGGAATTTTTTGCCGTTAGGTAAGAGTAGGCTACGCTCAAAAAGTGCAGTAATGCCATCGTTTTGTAAGCCGTTTCGTATTGCTTGATCTGAGCCCTTCTCTAGAAACTGTGGCAGCTGTTGCTCGAATCTCTTGAATTTAAGAAGATCTGTAAGCTCTATTTGCTCGCCGATAGCGTACGGGAACACTCCAGATGGTTGAGCATCTGTAAGTTTTTCTATAGGATCAATCATATTATTTCTCTAGTTTGCAAGAGTATAAGTTGCTTTTGCAGTTCGTTTGAACTGTGACTTGCCTTGCAAATTCAAAAGGATAGTCGTTTCTTTCACAAAACGCTTCTTGAGTACGCGCTTGACGATTTCGTCTCGGTGAAGCGGTTCACCAGCTTCAGTTAGTACATCAGTGATCACGTCTGCAACGGTTCCTTGTTTGAAACCCCATTCTTTAAGCGCATAGATACCGCGACCAACAAGAATAAAGCGCTTGTCTTTGATAAGCTCGTTATGAATAGCTTGCGTGGTGACGTCTTTTCGGCGGAAATCAGAGATGCGGATTGCCTCTGCGATGTCGCCGAAATGCATTTGTTTGCCGTTTTCATGCAAGACCACATAAATTTTGTCTCGGATGTTCTTCGGGTTGACCATTGGCCATTTGATAAGACCCCAACGGCCGTTAAGAGTTGCGAGGTTCTTGCTTACTGATGCAAGTGCTGCAACAGCTTTTGCATCTGGGTGGCCCATAGCACCAGCGATTTCTTCGATCTTGACTGGCTTACCAATCTTCTTGATTGCTTCGATAACATGACCAACATGCTCACGGATGGTCTTTTCTGTATGGTTTGCACGGATAGATACAGCATTATGGAAATGGTCATTTTCACTTACATGCGTGAGGTTTGGGGCAATTTGTGCAAGAAAAGCGATACGTGCGTGGTCAATCTTGCTTGACTGCTTGTTGAGCTTGCTTGCAATGTCGCTTACTCGTGCAACACCACCCATTTCAGTGACATGTGCTGAAAGTATCGCTTCAATGTCGCTCATGTGCGGAAGGTCTTTTGCAGCAACGCTTTTAAGCTTCGTCATAACTGCTTTTTCAAGCTGTCGGACTCGTTCACGGGTAATGCCAAGCAGCTCCCCTATCTGTTCTAGCGTTTCTTTGCGGTCAAATAAACCATAACGACGTGCAATAATTTCACGTTCTCGTTCGCGGTCTATCGTGTTTAAAATATCAGTAACTACTTGTTCTAGATTAAGTGTCTGCGTCTGTTCGTTCGCGTCAGCCATGTGCTTCCTTGCCTTCTCTCTATTTACTCTATTTTAAAACAAAAGTTTTTAAAAGTCAACATTTGTTTTCTGATAGCTTTATAATACCAGTTTTTGGTAAAAAGTGCAGAAAAAAGGCATGTGAATATTACTACAAAACATAGCCCCCTACCCCACAAGTTGTGATAGTGCTGAAAATATGGTGCTACAGATAGCGTTTATGCCTATTTTAGGGCTAAGGGACAAGGGGTGAGGCGAGAGTTTCAGTCATGGCTTGATAAACCATATGTCAGGAGTAGCTCTCTCTGTAGCCTCTCAGCCCTTCTCCCTTCTCCCTTCTCCCTTCTCCCTGTCTCCCTTCTCCCTGTCTCCC
>CAYNWE010000077.1:0-5779 GCA_964400855.1 uncultured Candidatus Saccharibacteria bacterium | reverse complement strand
TGTTAGATAATCAGCAACGTTAGCGTTATCTTTCAAGCAACGTGGGAAAGCAACAATCTGGTGTAGCCAGTTATTGGGACAGTTAGTAGTCACGCTTGCTGCCGGCGGACCATAGTTACAGTTCCATGGTGGGGCTCCTGCTTTTTCAACGGTAATGCTCGTGTTAATAAGGAATCTTAAGTTCTCAGGATAAGGAATTGTCTTGCCTACAATTGGCCCAATACTCTTGTAATATATGAGTGCTCGAATAGGTACTCGAGCGTTACCTTGTGGGTCTATGAGTGCCGGTACCCAATAAGCTGTCCTGTTTAATTCCATGCCAGAGCACGTACCGTTTCCAGAGTCAATCAGAGTATCATAAGTTGTATACGCGTTATTGTGTGTATTACCAAAGTTTACGTGTAAGTGAGCTGCACCAGGTTGACCTGGGTAGACAATTGCATCGTCATAACTAAAGTGAGAGAACGCACACTCTGTGCGGAACATAACTGAATTGGCGCCAATAGTATCTGGATTGTACGCGCCATGACCTGAGAATTCGTCAGGATCACCATAAAGTGCTGGATCATTAGTCAGCGCTGCTGAACTCGTGCTTGCTCGTGTTGCGTTATCAAATACCTTATTTCGCGAAGACGCTCCAAGTAGCATATTCAAATTGCTTTGGTAGTCTGCTGTCGTTGCCGGAGGCGTTGAAGGCGTTGGAGCAGGTGGGGTTGTTGGAGGTGTCGGAGGGGTTGCCGGAGGTGTCGTACCGTGGTCATGGCCAGTATCAGGCGTTTGCCCAGGGTCAGGAGTGGCTACCGCTGTATCTGACATCCGTACAAAATCAATATCAGTATTTGGGTCATTTTCGAGTGCAAATTCTGTAGGGAAATTCGCAGCTGTGGTAGCCTGAGTGACATTAATTATATAGCCTATATTGGCTGCATTACTTTGTGAGACCCCCATAAACAAGACTGCAGATACACCAACGAGCACTGCCATAGTTGCTCCTGCAGATGCGTAGTAAGGGTTTTGAGGTTGGACGTACGTGTAGTCAAGCATGTTGTGCTGGAGGTTGTATTGTCTACGTCGAACAAACCATCTTACACCAAAGACTAAACCAGCAATTAATGCGATTACGAGTGTCATAGTGAATAGAATTGTTGGCCAACGGCGTTTTACTGATCCCACCGTGGAAGGGATTGTCCCGTTAGCAATTTCTACATTTGAACTATAGGTTGAAATTTCACCTGTAGCTCGAGTGACTCGCACAGATACGATAGTTTTGCCATTAGGAAGTTTTGTTGTATCAAGTACAAAACTTACCGGTGCGTTTTGTTGTGTAACGGTTTTTGACTCTACAACTTTGCCTCCTGCCAGAATTTCTACCTTGTCACCAGGATAAAATACAAGGTTTTTTGGAGCCGTTACGACGACCTTACCACTCAACTCGCCTTCTAAGCTCAACCCAGCCACAAACCCTGTACCAACAGGCGCGTCGACAGTATTAGCAATTTGTTCGATTACCCCACCCGTTGGTTTTGTATTAGACGTATTTCCGCTACTCTCGTTTACAGCTTTAATAACAGATGATTGTTGAGATGGAGTTACTTGAGATAAGGAGGTTGTCCTCGTTTGATTTGTCGTTGTAGCAGGTGCTGGAGTCGGGCTTGGCGCTGGTGGCGTCGGTCTAGTTGACGGAGTTGGCGTCGGCGTTGGCGTCGGCGTTGGCGTCGGGCTTGGACTTACAGTAGTATTACTGATTGTGAAGCCGATGGTTTCTTCAGTCGGCCCGCTTGCAGTGACAGCTCGAACGGTAAGTGTATGTTGGCCATTTGCTAAAGAAGTACTAGGCCAACTTGCGCAAGTACTACCAGTGAGTACTAAGCAGTAAGGAGGTACTGTAGTCGTGGAGTATGGTTGTGCCGCATTATCAAAATAGTATTCGACCCTTACCGATTCGGTGGTGAGGTTTCCTATGAGTGTTTCAATAGTGATTGCGCCACTCACTATGTCTGCTTGTCGAAGACCTGAGACATTAAGCTGTAGCGGTTTTTGCACGCAGTTTGTGCCATCTCCTGAAGGGACGCAAGAATCATCTAACGTAAATAACAGGTTTGCAAGATTAGCTGTGCCTCCGGCGGCATAGAGTCTGATAGATTTTTCACCTGCAGGAAATGACATCTTGAGATTACCGCCAGCACCACGAACCCAAGTCCAGGTGTCAGGAGTTGATGCTTTGGCAAATTCTTCACAACTTGCGCCGTCATTCGCACTCATAAACACTTTTGCAGTAGAACCACTTGCGCGACGCTCTTGAGCCCAAACGGTGTAATTACCGGCGACGTCAAAAGTTGGTGTGATCGTCATGTAGGGTTTTGTAGGACAGGCTGCCGCACTGACTTTTGGCACGACGTTACTGGTTGTAATGATTCCTACAGATAGTATTAGTAACGCAAAAACTGCAAATAATTTTTTCATTTAACCCTCAAAAACCCTTATCCTATGGTGTTTCTTATGCTTAGATAATACCACAAAATATACAAAATAAAGTGCGCTTTAGTCGTGATAGATCGCTTTGAGTATGTTCATACGAGCTGCTTTTCGAGCAGGCCACGCCGCTGCAAAAATACCAGCTAATATTGCAAGAATGAAGTAAACGATGATTTGAACGACTGGGAAGTTAAAGCCAGTTATACCCTCTGACTCAAGAGCTCGGAGTAATGCCCAGGCAAAGAATGCACCCATGCCGATACCGAGTACCGCGCCGAACAGTGCAATAATGATAGATTCGTACCGAACCATTCGTCGTACCTGACTTCGGGTCATGCCGATGGCTCGGAGCATGCCAATCTCTTTCGTGCGCTCACTAATAGAGAGCATGAGTGTATTGGTGATACCTAGTACTGCTATGAGAACTGCAAAACCAAGAAGTGCCCAAAATAAACCAAGGATTTGATTTATCGACTCTTCTGCAGTTTTAAATATGTCTCCCTTATCTTGTACCTGCAACTGTGGGTAGCCTGATAGCGCATTTACTGCTGCAGCCTTTCCATCTTCATCGCTCGTACCTTCCGTAAAGTTCATTGCGAGTAATGTAACATCAGTCGAATTAAAGTTCTCTATGTAAGTTTTTGTCGATATGAGATAGTCAGAATCAAAAGCCTCGCTAAAAGTACCGACTATTTTGATTTTGCTTGCGCCCGTTAACGCATATTCGATGGATAGCTCTTGACCAACAGTCCAATTGTTAGCGGTCATGACTGATTGGTTAATGACAATACCGTTTTCGCTTTGGAGTGCTTCTAGCGCACCTTCACTTTCACCAAGTCTAGCCACACGTGCAAACGTATCAGCATCAACACCTGCAACAAAAGCTACTGTACCTTCGATTTTAGCCCCTTCTACTTGGTAGCGTAGAGCAGTTACATCTGTTATCTCAGGCAGTGTGGCAAGGGTTTTCTCTACCTCGGTAGTGAACCCAGCAGAGCCAGGACCCGCGTTCCCGATATTTTTAGATGTGACCGTGAGGTCGGCCGGGAAACTATCCTCTAAAATTGTAGTAATGTTCGTTTTGAATGTTGTAGCAAGGATTGAAAGCATTGTGACGAGCGACACACCTATCATGAGTGCAGCGGCAGAAGATGCTGTACGTCGCGGTGTACGCATTGCATTATCTCGAGCTAATCGAGCTGACATTCCCCGAGTTTTAGTAAGCGGCCACCCAATTAGACGAGATAGTGGTACGGATAGAAGTGGGGCAATAACTGAAACACCTATGAAAAGTAATACAACACCAAACCCGACTGGGTAGAGTGGATTTTCTGCTTCACCACCGAGTCCGTACAATAGAGCTCCAGCACCAGCAAGCATCATAATAATTCCTATTAATCCACGTTTGAATAGTGATTTCTTGCTAGTTGTGGCTGCTTCGTTTTCTCTCATAGCTTCAATTGGGGATACGCGTGACGCTTTGATTGCAGGCAGTAGGGCAGATATAAGAGTTACTACTATTCCAACTGTATACGAGATAATGACAGTTCGCGCTTCAAGCGTCGCTGGCCCTTCAGGAATAGACAGCCCAAAGCTATTCATGACACCTCGAATGCCGAGAGCAACTAAGAATCCAAGGCCGATACCAGCAGTTGACGCGAGTACAGATATGAAGAATGCTTCATAGATAACAAGACGTATGACCTGCAGTTTAGAAGCTCCAATTGCGCGGAGTAGTGCAAGCTCTTTTGAGCGTTGCGCAACAATAATACGGAAAGTATTTTGAATAATAAATGATCCAACGAACACAGCTATACCTGCAAACGCGAGTATTGCTGTGCTTATAAAGCCTAGATTGCTATTAACTTCGTCAAGCTGTTCATTTGATTGTTGTATGCCCGTTATTGCTTCAAAGCCTTCAGGGATAGCCTTTTCGACATTAGCTTTGAGCTCTTCAGGTGTAACGTTTGTCTCTGCTTTAATATCCAGGCTTAGGTATCCATCAGGGCTACCAAGTACCCGCTGTGCCTCTTTGAGTTCAAATGCTGAAAGTGTTGCGCCTGCAAGACCATCGGCACTACCAAATGTGGCGATTCCAACTAAAGTAAATTCTTCCGCTGGTCCTTGTAGAAGTATTTTAATTTTATCTCCTACAACGAATCCATTGGTTGTGGCAGTTGCTTTGTCGATAATAACTTCACCAGGAGCTGTCGGAGCACGACCATCACCTTCGTTGATTTTGAGCACTTGTAACCCTGGCTCTACTGTCCAGTCAAACCCAAGTGTTGGCGGGCCTTGTCCACCTATAGGCTTGCCATCTTTACCAACTAGTTGTGCGTAGCCGTTTACTCCAGGTGCTACAACGCTCACACCATCAACTTTCTTGATTTCTTCGACTTGCTCTGGGGATAAAGTTCGCTTAACTTCATCGCCGAAATCAGCTTGCTTAGGTCGCACAGTAACATCGACACCAGAGTAAACTTCACCAAAAAGATTGTCGAATGTCTTGCTAATACTGTCCGTAAATATATACGTACCAGAGACAAAACTAACACCTAAAATTATCGCAAAACCCGTTAAGAACATGCGTAACTTGTGGCCAAGCAGGTTTTTTATAGCAGCGCGCAACATACTAGTTACCTAGTTTTTTTAGATGATCAAGAATCTTGTCGACTGTCGGTTTGGTTATTTCATCAACAATCTTGCCGTCTTTGAGCATGACAACTCTGTCGGCATAGGCCGCCGCGTTAGAGTCATGTGTCACCATGACGATTGCCTGGCCGTAATCTGAGGCTGCTTTGCGCAAGAAATTGAGCAAATCTGCACCAGACTTTGAGTCAAGGTTACCACTAGGTTCGTCAGCAAAGATAATATCAGGCCGTGAAGCGAGCGCACGCGCTGCAGCCACACGTTGTTGTTGCCCACCAGACATCTCAGTTGGTAAATGGTTGAGTCGGTCTTTCAGACCGAGTACTTTCACTAAATCATCAAACCATTTTTGGTCGACCTTTTTACCGGCAATTGAGAGTGGCAATAGAATATTTTCCTTTGCTGTGAGGGTCGGGACCAGATTGAATGATTGGAAAATAAAGCCAATTTTTTTGCGTCGAAGTTGCGTTAGTTGCTTGTCGTTCGTTTTGCCAATATCGGTCGATCCAATAGATGCGACACCTGAGCTCAGTTTATCGAGGCCGGCAGCGCAGTGAAGAAGGGTAGACTTTCCCGATCCACTCGGGCCCATAATTGCGGTGAATACCCCTTTTTCAAAGTTAATAGAACCGCCATTAAGCGCCCGGACCTCAGT
>CAYNWE010000076.1:0-5796 GCA_964400855.1 uncultured Candidatus Saccharibacteria bacterium | reverse complement strand
ATCCATAATGTTCGGTCGGTCACTTTCAGGGTTGTAGTAGTCTTCTCGGTAAATAAACGCCACCACGTCAGCATCCTGCTCAATAGATCCAGATTCACGCAAGTCAGATAGCTGTGGTATCTGCGGACTTCTCGACTCGACAGAACGGCTCAGCTGACTTAGCGCCAAGATTGGGACGTTTAGCTCTCGCGCAATCCCCTTCAGGCCACGTGATATTTCAGAAATTTCTTGTACGCGGTTATCCGACCCACCGAACTTTGCGCCACCGCTCATAAGCTGCAAGTAGTCAACCACAATCAGCCCAAGCTCGTGCTTGTGTGCTTCTCGTCTCGCTTTTGTTCGCAGTTCAGACACCGTGATGCCTGGAGTATCGTCAATAAAGAACTTTGCTTCTGACAGCGTTCCCATCGCGTGGCCGATCTTTTCAAAGTCAGCATCAGACAAGTTTCCCGTACGCAAGTTCCACGAATTAACTCCTGCTTCACTCGCGAGCAGACGATCTACAAGCTGTTCTTTGCTCATTTCCAGAGAGAACATGAGTACTGACAAACCAGAGTCAACTGCGACGTTTTGCGCAAGGTTGAGCGACAGCGCAGTTTTACCCATAGACGGTCGAGCAGCCAAGATAACCAAGTCGCTTCGTTGGAAACCAGCAAGCATATTATCGAGATCTTTATAGCCAGTTGGGACACCGCGCATCGTTCCTTTGTCTTTGTGTAAGCCGTCAAGTCGTTCAAAGCTGTCAGCGAGGATCTCTTCCATGCTGATAATGTCATTTTTGACATGTCGCTGTGACACTTCAAACAGCTTGGTCTCGGCCTCTTCAACTAACTCAGCTATCGAACGTTTTTCATCAAACCCAATTTGCGCAATTTCATTGCTTGCTGCAATCAAACGTCGACGAATCGATTTCGTAGCAACAATCCCTGCATACTGTTCGGCGTGTGTGGCTGTCGGGACGGTGTTTGTCAGTTGTGTAAGATAAGCCGCACCACCAACTTCGCGCAAAACGCCTTCAGTTTTAAGGTCTTCACTAAGTGTAATAATGTCAATTGGTGAGCCTTGTTCATAGAGCCGTACGCACGCTTCATAGATGTAACGGTGCCGTTCGTCATAGAAGTCAATCGAACGAACCATATCAGCAACTTTTACTATTGCATCTGGGTCTATCAATATAGAGCCGAGCAAACTTGCTTCAACATCGACTGACTGTGGTTGCTCGCGTTTACTGTCGTTCATATTACGATTCTAGCAGTTCAGCGCCACCAAAAATACTGCTTACGGTTGAAATAGCTTCAGACGTAGGTTTTGGAGCGCTCGTTGTAGTTTCAGCCGCTTGCGCGGGTGCTTTTTTCTTTGACACGGTAATAGTTTTAAAATTATTCACCCCGAAATGACTTTGCAAGTATTCACGGAGTGCAGCGGTATTCTTTGGGTTGTCTACTTGTTTTTTGTGGAACCCAAACCCAAACGCGAGCACAACCCCATCGTCTGACATAGATGCATCACACATACGAAGCACGCCATATAGCGTGTTGTATTTCTTTTTTAGCTCTTGTAGCATTTCCGTCCATGTCTCAGGGTTGAGCGCAACTGCATCTCTAGTATCTATCTCTGATAGCGCAACGTCTGTGCTTGCTTGTTCTGCCTGTTCAGCAACAACAGTTTCAGCAAGAGTTTCTTGAACGACAGGTTCGACTGGCATTACTGGTGGAGTTGTTTTTTCTTTGACTTGCTGTTTAGGTTCTTTGTTTTTCATTGATTCTTCGTGACCTTTAGTCATACTTGCTTTAGGCGCCACAGTAACAGCTGCAGGTGTCGTTTGCTCACCAATCATTCCTTCAAGAAGTGCTACTTCCAGCCCGATATAATCGTTTGTTGTTTGGGTCAGCTGCAGCAGCACCCGTAGGAGGTGTAGCGTTTTGTCATGGGTAAGCTTCAGCGTCCCATCAATCATTTGTGTTCGCAAAGCTTCACTTATTGCGCGTGCCGCTCTTCCCGAATCGATACCCTGCTCACGAAACAGCGCAACAGAAGCAAATAACAGCGACATGTCATTGCGTTCAAGCGCATCGATACATGCGTTAATCGTCTGGTCGTCCGGGATACCCAGCAACAATCGGACCTCATTTTCACCTATCTCATCACTGCCAAGGCCTGCTAACTGATCAAGCATGCTGATACTATCGCGGAAGCTCCCTTTTCCGTGCTCACTGAGTAGCTGTAGCGCTTCATCCGATATAGCGATCTTTTCTTGTGATGCAATAGCCCGCAGATGCTCAACACTTTTATCAGCCATTATAGGCTTAAAAGTAAACTTCTGCGTACGGCTCACGATTGTATCAGGCACTTTATGCGCTTCTGTCGTCGCCAAAATAAACACTGCGTGAGCAGGCGGCTCCTCAAGTGTTTTTAGGAGTGCATTAAAAGCTTCTCGTGTGAGCATATGTACTTCGTCTATGATATACACTTTATATTTCGCACTCGTCGGGGCGATGTGTACTTTGTCACGTAGCTCACGGATCTCGTCTATTCTTCGGTTACTTGCTGCGTCAATTTCAATAATGTCTAGATGCGTTGCCTCTTCATCATAGGGTAAGTCATTTATTGCATATGCCAATATGCGCGCTATTGACGTTTTCCCTACGCCACGTGGACCAGTAAATAGGTAGGCATGAGAAATCTTGCCCTTAGAAAGCGCATTTTTGAGCGTATCAGTGATGTGTTCTTGCCCCACCACCTCATCAAAGCTCTTCGAGCGGTATTTCCGATATAATGCTTTCCCCATAGTCTATTAAGTATGAAGCATTATGCTAGAAATAACGAGATTATTATCTACAACAGCTAGGAGACGTAACTGATACTTACTAAAGGTATTGGTGAGTGCTTATCGTTGTATCTGACGTGAACTTCTGTATCAACTAAGTCTCTCATTTGCCTTGTTATAAATAGACCTTTACGCGGGTATTGTTCTGTGTAAAGAGATGTTGACACATCGAAATCCCCGGTTTCATAAAAATCATTAATTTTAATTATTGTGCCGGAAATATTATCAGGGACATTTTTGATTCTTGAGTGGAAGTTTTTGAATACATCTTCGCCACGATCTCTTCTCAAAGCAATTTTTCTACCAATGAATAATTTTGACGCTTCTGATTTTTGTTCGTCAAATTCCTCTTCTTTAATTTCAGATAGCTTATATAAACTTTGTGCTTCCTTAGATACATCTTTGAAACTACGACCTTCGAACATCTTCAAATCATTAGCCCCTAACTCATCAGGAGCGTACAACGCCTTACTTATTATATCCATTGCTGTCTGTAACGTTTCAATCTCAAATCGTAGCTTCCATCTCGTGTTTAAATAAAATTTAAAACCGTCAGCATGCTCAGCAGATGTTAATAACTCACCATTCATAAAAATAACATATCATATTATAGTTAATATGAATAATTTATTGTACATTAGCTTCATCATGGTAACAGTTTCCACACAGTGATTCATAGGTAACTTCATCCTCGCCATCTATAGCTACTTGGCTACCCTCAAACGTATAGTTGCCATTTATCTTTCTGCCAACAAAAATTGCCTTTTTCCCACAACGACAGATTGTTTTAAGTTCTTCTAAGCTGTGAGCAAGTGCAAACAGCCGCTCACTTCCAGGGAACAGTTCGCGCTGGAAATCAGTTCGCAGCCCATAACAAATAACAGGGACGTCGTGGAGTACCGCTACGTCAAAAAATTCGTTTATATGTTTTTTTGATAAAAACTGCGCTTCATCAACCAGTACGCAATCAATTTTTTCTACATCCTTTGAATACTGTACAATTGCCGCTCGTATGTCCATCTCTGCATCAACGAGCATATCTACCTGACGTGTCAATCCAAGCCTCGACACAATCGTATCGTTCCCTTTGCTGTCTATCTGCGGCTTCACGAGAAGTACTTTCATGCCGCGCTCTTCATAATTATGAGCAACTTGCAACAGAGCGGTACTCTTACCACTGTTCATCGCTCCGTATCTGAAATATAACTTCCCCATCACATACAAGCGTATAGGGTTTAGCACGCATGGTCTATTGTAAAATTTATGAAGCTAGTCTTGGCAGTTTGTGTATGAGCCACCATGCAATTGCGTTAGCGTGCCCTTCACGAGGGATTAATTCTTGCAGTGCACCAGAAATGTGTAAATTGTGCTCTGCTATAACGTCGTCATGTTGTGGAAGATGTAATCTGATTGCTTCTGTTCGTTCTAGAGTGTTACGCAGCTGACCATGAGTTATTTCAGAAACAGCTGCGAACTCAGGTGCTTCAGATCTGTGCCTACTTGAAATATCGCTCCCATCTCCACAGTAGCCAGCAACAAGATGTAGTTTAGTCTGAACGTTGGGTTGTGTTAACGCTAAATAGCGCACTGGGTTAGCTCCTGCGCTTATGCCTACCAAAGTAGCAGGCCTCCTTTTTTGCTCCCAATACGATTCCAGACGTTCTAGCTTATATCTGGCAGGCTCATTTGTTTGCCATTTAGGACTAAACGCATAGATTTTTGGTTTATGTGGTCGCAGATTAAGTGCAAACACAAGAGATTTTATTGCAAAGCGTGTATGCCACCCTCCCAAACCATGCACAAGCAAAATATCATTATTCCCATGTGCTTTGTCTAATGACGGTTCGGTATGTCGCATGAAAAAGCTACTGTTATAGCGCTGCTTCGAGAGCTGCCCATTCGGCGTCAACAGATTCATCTTCAGGGACGTTGATACTCACCTGGTCACCAGGCTTCGCTTTAAAGTAGGTAACGCTCGCTAGAAGCACACGGTACTCTTTTTTGCCAACGTTAACAAAATAGTGGCCTTCTTTTTGCTCAAGCGCTCCAACAAGTTGTTTGCGTGGGATTGGGCCAATCTGCTTGTACATAAACGACCCATCATCAGCGATGGTAAGTTTTAAGATATCGCCTTGTACAAGTTTTGACTTGCTGGCGTAGTTAGCAGGTACCGGATATGTTTTACCGTCTCCGCCAACCATATTCTGGCCATCAAATACACCTTCGATAACTTTACCGATATTTTCTTCTTTGACAGCCTTAGTCACCGTCGGGTCATCGCCAACTAAACTAATCAACAATTCTTTAGCCGCAGCTAAAGATGTCTCAGCTTCTTCAATTAATGCTTTCAGTCTCTTCGCTTGTTTGTCTGGTAGATCTGGCATCTCGCACTGCCCTCTCTTTACTCTTTTGTCTCTCTTTTTAATACAATGTTCACCATCACCTTATCACGAGAAATCATTGAAGTCAAAAAATCAACTATATTTTTTATTTATTTCTGTGGAAAACTATGATTTGTCAACGTGTCGTAGTGTTACCCTTCATAGGATATAAACGTGTATACGTCATCAAATCTTCTGCATGTATCAGCAATCGGAAGAGAATCTTCTAAGTCAGGCAATATACCAAGAAGCTTCATTGAATAGCCTCTGTCGAAGTAGCTTTCTTCTACCTCTTCGCACATTGGCGGCAGATCGTCAACCGCATCACCTGTTCGAATAGTTATCCCACCAAACTTATATGTTCCTTCTGGGAAACCTTTTACCGTGTTAAATGTGACACAAGCTGCAGTTACCGCGAGTGCAGAAAAGATTACCGCTGATATAGGTCTACTTACACGCTCAACTCGTATTGCACGGTTGATTATTTCAGGATCGCTTAAATCTTCTGATACTCTTTGGAAATCGATTCCTTTATCCCCGTCAGTTCTTAACGTTGCGACATAGCTTTTAGTAAATAGTACCTCCGCG
>CAYNWE010000075.1:0-5803 GCA_964400855.1 uncultured Candidatus Saccharibacteria bacterium | reverse complement strand
GAGGCTAAAGAAGCCGCTAAAAAAGCTTTCGAGGGTCTATCAAAACAACTTCAGGAAGACTACGCTGAACAAGCAAAAGAAGATATTGAAAGTGCTGAAGATGTCGCAAACGAAAACTTGCGCGGCAAAATGAGCGATCCGAGATACAACGAAACTCATGAAGAGCAAAAAAATCGTGAAGCAGCAGATCAGGAAAAAGCGAAACGAGAAGCAGCATCCAAAGCCATAAGTGACGCGCTGAGGGAAAATAGAGACGAACTCTTAAATACACTTCCATCCAACCCCTACCATGAGTTCTTACAACTTCCTGACGTAAGCAGATCTATACGTTTTCTTGATAACGAATTCAGAAAAATATTCACACCGAACGATGCGCCAGGTGTGAGATTTTCATATACAGGTCAAACTATCAACATGGCGAGGGCAATGGGATTCGCTGCAGATAAGCGCAAAGGCGCAATTTTTGAAAGCAAAGGACACCCAACTGAAAAAAGTCATCGCTTTTTGTGGGAAATAGACCTTTCGAGTTCAATGCGCGACAAAATAGCAGAAGCGTTTAAGGTCGTCGTCATTAACACAGAACTCGCAAGCAAACATGGACTTGAAACAGCTGTCGTCGGATTCACGACTAATCTTCCTGGTTCAATACGAGTATACAAAGATTTTGACACCAAAAAGCTCGACAAGAAGTCTCGAGAACGCCTCGGTGAGCTTATACCAGATTGCTATAACGGAGACAGTACGCCGCTCCTCGCCGCAACCGAAAACTGCTATCAGATATTGAAAGAGCGAGCAGCTCGAGCAGCTGTTGCTCATACCTATTTCATCACGCTGACTGATGGCTCGCCAACAGACGCAACTCCAGAACAGCTTAAACGTAAAGTCGAAGAAATCAGAAAAGATAAATCAATTATCGTAGCAGGCTTTGGTATAGGTTATGGCACACACTATGTAAACGACATTTACCCACCTCTGCACGACAGAATAAAACAAGAAATAGCTCAAGTACTTAAGAAACCGACACATGAAATATCAAATTCATTTTCAAGTGCTGCTGAGTTTGCTATCGCCTCTATGGTACTTATGCGTAATATGGTCGAGCATCCAGAATTGTTCCAGCACCAATAACTCGACAATCCCCAGACTAAATCATAAAATAACTGTTAATTTTTAGTCAAATTTGTGTTATGCTATTTTTAAAGGAAAAGACATATGCCAGAAGTGTTTGCTGCACCCAATAATCCTGATCAACATATCCAATCAGTCTCTCGTGAAATTCCTGTTATTTCACTTCACCCAGATGAAGGGAAGGTGAGAATACTAGATACAGTACTTGAGGTGATGCCCTTACCAGAAGACCCTCTCGCTCGTCGTTTCATTCCTGGCTGGGATGCCATGAAATCATCTGTCTGTTGGGACGGACCAACAGTCCAACTTATTAGGGACATGGCCATTCGATTGCAGGGCGGAATACCTTCAAGAAGTGAAGGACCAACTGGTGTATCAAAGTCATTCGCAGTCGAGGTCCTTGCCGCACTCACAAACCGAGGATATTTGAGACACAACTACTCGAAAGATTCAGATCCTGGCGATACAATTGGTCGGTTCATACCAGCTGATACAAAAATTGCAGTTCGTTTTGAAGAATTACTAGCTGACCCAGATATTGACAGCGAAAGTAAAGCGTTAATTGAAAAAGCACGTTCAGAGAACAGACCTTTAACTCCATACGAAAGTCGAAAAGTTGCAAAAAATCTTGGTTTTGATGGGCTTGAAGACGACGCACAATGGCGCTGGCAAAACGGAACACTAACTGGTTCGATGACTTACGGAAGTGTCTATGGTGCAGACGAACCAAACCTCGCCCCAGGGAACGTGCTTGAGCGTGAAAACTCAGCACTCGAAAAGCGTCCAAAACTGCGACTCGTTGAGCACAATGGAGAAGTCATCCGTGAGCTTTCTCCAGAAGAACAATCAATTATTGATAGCGGTGGCGTTATCCCTGGTGTGATAGGACTAAACAATCAGTTTTGGTATACTGCAGCGCAAAACCCGTGGGGAATAGGTGGCGGAAGAACGGAAGAGTCAGAAGCACGACGTAACCGCTTGCAAGACAGAATAGTCGAAGCACTCACTTCAAGCGAATACGAAGAATATTTAAAATTCTTAATTCGTGGAAAACAACCTGATATTACATGGGGGAATAGATTATACAAAGGAGACACGGACACCCCGACTGCATATAGAGAGTTTGAAAACATACCAAATGTTGACGTGATCATCTTATGGCTTGCTGAATTTCAAAGTGACTTACAAAGTCTTGCAGCCAAGGGAAATATCGGTACAGAAAAAGATATTAAAGGCGGGTCATATGTCTATACCCGAAGAAATATCGAACGTTTTCTCGACACGCTCAAGGGCGCAAAAGAAGCATTAATTGACACAGAAGAGTTATTTAAATCAGGCCAACTAGTACTAAACACCAACTGGCATGACCTGTTCATGGAAGCAGTCCGGCAAGAATACCTTTCTGGTATGTATAAAGAAGATGCAGAAGTGGTGAAAGACCTCATTAAAGCCTCTGGGGTCGAAGATATGCTTGGTGAGTCTATTAATAACCCATCGCAACCGTCGTGGGTAGATAACGCCCGTAAACATGGGCTTACCGTTGCGCTTCAATCTGGAGAATGGGTTCTCAGCCGAGCTTCAATTCAACAACTCGAAGACCATACTATCCTAGAATCCCTCCTAAGTGAAGCAGCAAGTGATGGCTATACAGCTAAAAATGTGAACGTTGGAGAAGACCTTAGAGTACGTAAACCGCTACGGGGGATACTGCAAGTTTACAGTTCGTTGAAAACTGATGAGAATGCAACTATCACGATCGCTTCCAGCGCAGAAATAGAAAAAGAGGAGTAGCATGACCGACACCAACGACCAAAACCTTAACAGCGAAGTTTTTCCCGAAAATTTTCCTGAGATTATCGTCACACCAACGAGTGATCGAGAGGTCGAAGCTATGGGATCAGTTGCGCTGTTCGATGAACGAAGACATGTAAACATCGGCGAAGAATTCAACATAGTCGTCACTGAGCTTCCAGCTAACGGACCCAAAATGGCTCTAGTAAATGGCGAAATCCAACTTGACCAAACGGCGAGAGAAGCAGAAATTGAGAGTGTAAATAATTGGCTTAATCAAGGTGTCCGTGAGGGCGACGAGAAGGTGCTTGAAGTCTATATGAGAAACCTTGTGAGCCTTGATGCGACCGAGGAGGAAATAGCAGAGTTAGCTTACAAAATTCAAACCGCTTTCCGTACACAAGACATTAGTCACTTGATGCAGCAGCTAGACGTTTCAATACTTTCTGCCGGGATAGCTGAGCGCAATCTTATTCGTGAAGGGTTACGTCCAGAATTACTCAAGCAACCTCTCTACTTCAAAGATAGCAATGGAAAATCACTAAGTGGCGAAGAAAACTTGGACATCGTCATTAGTCGAGGAGACAAAGGGAGTGACAAATTCAAAGTTATTGTTGGCTCAAAACAAGGTATCGGCACCGTGCATATTGCACAATCACTATCCAAAGATATTTTTATACCAGATCTAAAAAAAGCGTCAAAAGACCCGTTACGTAATGTCATTAGCATCCCACTCAAAAAAGCTGCAGATGGGACTGAACCGTCTATCGGTGTTGTCGAAGTGCATATGGGTGCCGTCGACCTTTTAGCAGTCTTATCAGAACAAGAACGGACACAAGCCGCGAAGAAAGAAAAAAATAAGCTACAAGAACAACAAGACCAAAGCACATACTATAGTCCACCACGTCCAGCACCAAGACCAGGAAGATGGACATCATCTAATTAGTTGCAGGGAGTCGCTTTTTAATTTCCGATTCTAGATTTACGTTCGATAATTGCATCTATATGCGTGGCCGATTGTCGCAAACGATCCTCAACAGTGCCAGACACAATAATAAAAGGGCTCGGACAACGAGATATTTTATCGACAAACCATCGATGCATGTCTTTTCTAATATGCTCACCATCTCTTGTACCGTCTTGGACAAAAGGAATATCGCAATCAGTGATTATATAGAGGTCAACTTTATCCCGTTCAGCTATTCTTTCTACTTCTTTCGTACAATGACCGAGGTACCTTTTTTGCCATAGTGTTGTTGCGGTCGCATTTGTATCACAAAAAATCAAACCGTGAGAATTTTCTGCAATTTCGTTTTCCAAAATCTGTTGAGTGTAAGCTATCGACTTAAAGTCAGTATCCGACCACGCGCTATTCCTTGATTCAATCGCTTCCGCATAGAAACGACCGACTTCCGGAACCCATGCTGTCTTATACTGTTTGGCTAGTTCTTTAGACAATGTCGTCGTACCCGTTGACTCAGCGCCAACTATCACTATTCGTATCACTAAATCAGCTTTCGTCGCACAATCCAAGAAGTCCCAATTCTGATACAAGTTTTTTCTTATCTGACTGCCAGATACGGGGATCTTTTTACGCGCTCTATCAACCATATGATGCTTTGCCCCTAAGAACTGAGCATAGTTATGCCCATAGTCTTCTGAACTAAAAACTGTATCCGGACTGTAGCCAAGAAAATCAATCGTATGAGCAGCCCAAGCCTCCGAATTATCCTCGTCATGTATATCTTCAATAATATGAAATGTTACGTCAGGGTAAGGGTGCCGCTTCTCTAACCATCCTTTTCGTACCTCTGCTGAAATATGATATGTTGGGCTATTCACTATAAGTACATCCAAGCTATCACTTAGTTCATTTGCTGTGTCTATGAGTAAGTGATGACCATTGTGCGGTGGGTAGAATTTTCCGACAACGAGACCGCGCATTTTACTATTTCGCTACTCTTTTATCAGCTGTCGTAACAGATTTATTCCAGGTGTTAAAGGCATATATCGCGTTAACAAGAAACAACACATAAAGCAGTGCAATAAACGGCACTTCTTTATACCAATAGAACACGATTGCGACAATATCTACTGCTATCCAAAGTACCCAACTTTCAAGTTTTCTTTTAACCAGCAATATTTGGGCAGCGAAACTCGCTACAGTTGTAGTGGAATCTATGATGACTGATGATGCTTTTTCAGGGAACAGCCCAGGCAGAAGCGTATGTATGTTGGATAGCAAAATAGACACGAGCGCACTTGCTGCAACGATGCCAAACAGCCAGTAAATATTTGTTTTCATGGCATTTCTCGTAATAGGAATTTCATGTTTGTTCTCTTTTACTTTTGACCACATCAACCAACCCCAGATACCAGTTACAAAGTAGAAAATCTGTTCAAAAAAATCAGCATACAATTCAATTTTATAGAACAAAGTACCAAAGAGTATAACCCCAATCAACCCAACGGGCCAGTTGACTACTTTTCGTTTTGCAACAAGCAAAACACTCGCAAGGGTAAAGATTGTACCGACAAATTCAAGATAACTAATCGAATACCCAAACAAGGTGAAGAAGGTGTTGTTTACGTCAAAAAAACTTTGTATTAACTCTTGCATGTAAGTCTACTATTTTAAAAGTATAATATAACATATTTTTAATATTTTTTAAAGCTATCCGTAATAACGTCATAACACTTATGACTAGCGTGCCCGTATTTTTAGCGACTGCACAATTTTTATCAGCGTTCTGAAATTTTCTAGCATTCGCAGGTCTGAGCTAAAAATTCAGTATAAAGTGCACGTCATTATCTTCATCATAGAACATTTGTGTTGCCATTATGCCGATTTTTTTATGTAAGATCTAACTGTGTGCCGTTTAAA
>CAYNWE010000074.1:2330-5899 GCA_964400855.1 uncultured Candidatus Saccharibacteria bacterium | reverse complement strand
CCGTAATTCAGCCAAGAAAAAAGACCAGCACTTTGCTGATCTTTTTTCTTGGTGATCCCGGCGGGGTTCGAACCCGCGATTTTCTGGATGAGAACCAGATGTCCTAGACCACTAGACGACGGGACCACATTTATAACTTTTATTGTTTCGCGACCCCTTATTTTGTATTCTCATCCAGTTTCTGGATGTATTTTCCACTTTCGTTGCAAGCAACGAGGGCAGATGTCCTAGACCACTAGACGACGGGACCACGTAGGTGCAGATTATACCAGCTAACAGAGGCGTCGTCTAGCATAAGTAAGATGGTATACTGTATCTATGATTACAACAACACTATTTATATTGCATATAGCAGCTGGCTTAGTCGCTTATGCAGCCGAATTGTCACAAAACAGGGGACATATTACAAACAAAACTGTTCCGCTCATATCACTTTCTGTTCTATTTGGTTCGTTACTTGCCGTAAGCTCCGCATCTAGCACGGCGATAAGTGTAGCGCTTCACGCACTCATATACATAGGACCACTCTACGTTATTGTTGCGCTAAAAAAACGACCTGCCGTGGCTCTGCACTCGACTATGCTAGCGCTTTCTCTTGGCGTCCTTTCGCTCACCGCGCTTCTCGGCTACTAAAGATGCCGTTCAACTGAATATTATTCGTCGCTTTCGTCTTCTATTTCGTGACCGATGATTTCTTCAAGCAAGTCTTCAATGGTCACAATGCCTGCGATAGTGTCGTCGCGCTCAACTATCAGCATATGCCGTTTGGCAGCGATGAATTTACGAAATAACGTATCAAGCGCCGTCATTGAACCAATAGTTACCGCTTTATGCTGCGGCAGCTCAGAGACAGGCCATGAGCGTTCATCAAAGTCTATATCAACTAAATCCTTCAGCATGATAAATGAGTGACATTCAGTCCCCGTTTCATTAAAAATAGGGATACGGCTCCAGTTCTGGTCCTTCAGCTCATCAACGGCTCTCGGGTCAATGATGGACTTTTCATGCAGGTGATACACATGCTGAACAGGCGTCATAATCTCGCGTACTTTTTTCTCACTTAGCTGCAATGCGTGCTTTACAATCTCTACTTCGTCTTCGTCTAGCTCACTGCCAGGGCCAGTGTGCTCAGAAATAATCAAACCCAGTTCATGACGTGTATGCAAAGTGGTGCCGGTTTTACCAACCAACGTATCAAGCAGTAGTTGGAGTGGTTTAGTGATAGGGTAGGCAGCATAGCTCACAAATCGAATTGGACCATAAAACAGCGACACTGCGCGCATCGCACGGCTTACCGCTATAGCTTGCGGGGTTATTTCAGCAAACACCACAAGAAGGAGCGTACTCACAATGACAGCTGTGAAGCCGCTCAGTCCGTCAGTCAACACGACAGATGTGGCTGAAGCGAACATGACGTTTGCCAGTAAAATACCAGCCAGGTAAAAATGAACTTTTTTACGTATCTTATACGCTCGTTTCGCGCGTTTATCACCAAGTTTTGCTTTGCGCCGAATATCTTGTAGATCAAGCGACAAAAGTGCAACATTAAGCCCTGAGCATATTGCAGACCCTAGAATTAACAATGTAGCGGACCCAAAAATGACGTAATTGTTCATATCTATAAAATACAGTATAGCAGCCTCTTGTAATGACACACTAAAAACCGGATAATAAACACAAGCGTTTAAACGCCGTTAATTTTATATGGGACTATTTTCGAAAAAAAATTTGGGTGGGAGCGGCGCGTTCCAAGATGAAAAGCAAAAAGCTGACATCATAATCAACAGCATCGACGATGGGGTAGTGTTAGTTGACGCGAATAATGTGATCCAGGTATTTAACCCAGCAGCAGCAACATTAACTGGTTGGCAACAGAGTGAATCGGTAGGACTTGATTATCGTTCCATCGTCCGCTTTGCAAACGACAAAGGCGGTGTGTTGGAAGATGCTTCACATCCATTTAATATGGTGCTCACTAGCGGTAAAGCTACGCGAAACAATACAGCAGTCCTCATAAAAAAGAACGTAAGCCAACTGCCAGTGGACATAAGCGTGTCGCCACTGACCGACCAAAACAAGCAGGTTACTGGTGCAGTCGCAATACTTCGTAATGTTGAAGAGCAACGCAAACAAGACAAACAACGTGCCGACTTCATCAGTACTGCCAGTCATGAAATGCGCACACCGGTGGCTGCAATTGAAGGTTATCTTGCGTTAGCACTAAATGACAAAGTTGCAAACATAGACGCAAAAGCGCGTAGCTATCTTGAAAAAGCGCATGCCAGCACGCAGCACCTTGGCAAACTGTTTCAGGATTTACTCACCAGCGCAAAAGCAGAAGACGGCCGACTTACCAACCACCCACTTGTCGTTGATATGGGTGAATTCGTTGAAAAGCTTGTTGACGATCTCCGTTTCACTGCAGAGAAAAAAGGCTTGCAGCTTGAGCTCCTCATGGGGGGCAAGCACCAAGGTTCAACTAATAACATCGACGCAAGCAAAAAACTGATTCGTCCGCTCCTCTATGTTCATGTTGACCCGGACCGGATTCAAGAAGTCATCACGAACCTGTTTGATAACGCAGTCAAATATACCGAAACGGGCAAGATTACTGTTGGCATCACCGGAGACGCCAGCGTGGTCCAGTTTCATGTAAGCGATACAGGGCCAGGCATCCCAAAGGAAGACCTTCCACACCTCTTCCAGAAATTTTATCGAGTCGACAATTCTGCAACCCGAACGATTGGCGGTACCGGTCTTGGGTTATATATCTGCCGCAAGATAATCGAACTCTACAGTGGCCGCATATGGGTAGAGAGTGAGCCAGGGCATGGCAGCACATTCTATATCAACATCCCACGCATTGATTCAAACAGAGCAGTACAGCTTCAAACTCAAGAAGCTTCAACGCCAAGCGACATACAAAATCCAACATTATGACAAAACAACGTACTCAATAACTAGTCAAAAAGTGCAAAGGAGTGATACAATGCAACTAATGCTTAACACGAAGATTCAAAAGGAGAGGGTACATGGCTAAGATTCTATTGGTCGAAGACGACAACAACTTGCGTGAAATTTATGAAGCACGCCTCATGGCTGAAGGGTACGACATCGTATCAGCACGTGACGGCGAAGAAGCACTTTCTGTTGCTATTAAAGAAAAACCTGACCTTGTCATTTCGGATGTCATGATGCCCAAGATAAGTGGCTTTGATATGCTCGACATTCTTCGAACGACTGAGGAAACCAAGAACGTTAAAGTTATTATGATGACCGCGTTGTCACAAGCTGAAGACAAAGCAAGAGCAGAAAAACTTGGTGCCGACCGCTACCTCGTGAAATCCCAAGTAACGCTTGAAGACGTAGCGAAAGTTGCGAAAGAAGTACTTGAAGGTAACGCAGCTTCTGTAGCAGCACCTACTGCACCAACCCCAGCACCAGCAGCACCTGAGCCAACTGCAGTACCAGCTGCACCAGCAGGCGAACCAACAGTAGTTCCTGCCGCTGCACAAGCAGCACCTACTGCACCAACCCCAGCACCAGCAGCACCTGAGCCAACTGCAGTA
>CAYNWE010000074.1:0-2230 GCA_964400855.1 uncultured Candidatus Saccharibacteria bacterium | reverse complement strand
CCAGCTGCACCAGCAGGCGAACCAACAGTAGTTCCTGCCGCTGCACCAGCAAGCGAAGACGAAAATGAGCCCACATCTGAACCACACCCTTCAGAATCTACTATGGACGCCGAGGAACAAGCGATTGCCAAACAGCTAGAAAGTATCATCTCTCAAAGCGTTGGTGACGCCGCTGCACCAACCCCAGCACCAGCACCCACACCTACTGAGCCAACTACAACACCGATTGCAGTTCCAACCGTGCCGGCAGCTCCAGCTCCAGTTGCTGAACCTGAAACACCAGCTACTGACACTGCCTCTGCTGCTCCTGTAAGCGAAAAAGACGTTGAACCCGCTGCCGTCGCACCAACTGCACGTAAAGTTATTTCGCCAATTAATGACCTCAGCGCAGACATGAAGCCAAAACTCGACGAACTTGCTGCAAAAGAAGCCGCGAAAGAAACTGCCGACCAGAGTATCCAAGTTCAAGTAGATGGATCTGTTGCACCAACAGCCCCAGCTCTCCAGGAAGAAACCGCTAAAGACGACAAAGTTGACCCAAACCTAATCGCGCTATAATTTTTATCTCATGAGGATAAACAGGTACATCGCCCTACATTCAGCGTATTCTCGTCGTAAAGCCGATGAGCTTATTGCCGCAGGCAAGGTGCTTATAAATAGACAACTGGCACATATGGGTTCTGTTGTTACTGACGACGATACAGTCGTTGTTGACGGTGTCAGACTCGACCCGACGGCGCACGAATCTGTAACGGTGTTGTTTCATAAGCCAACAGGCTTTGTGTGTAGCAAAGATGGGCAGGGGTCCCCGACCATTTTTGACCTACTACCTCCGACGATGAGTACGCTCAAAATTGCAGGTCGCCTCGACAAAGATTCAAGCGGGCTTGTCGTATTGACGAACGATGGCCATCTTACCCAGTCACTAACTCACCCAAGCAACGACAAAGACAAGGTATATCATGTCACGCTTAACCGTGCCCTTGAAGATGGCGCAATCGCAAAATTTGCAAAGGGTGTCGACATAGGTGACGAACGTGTAAGCAAAATGAGCGTTTTGCCGCTTGCGAAAGATAATACATTTGAAGTCACGATTCAAGAAGGCCGGAACAGACAAATCCGCCGTAGCTTTGAAGCACTCAGCTACCGCGTCGTATCACTACATCGTGTTCAACTTGGACCATACGAGCTTGGACGGCTTGTCCCCAAACAATTTAAACTTATTTAGTTTTCATAGACGCTTGATCCACGGAGTCAAATACACGTGCGAGATATCGTGCACCAGTTCTAATAGCTGAGATCCGCTGCTGTCGAAGCTCGTCAGGGTGAATACCGAGTAGACGTGCATAGGTGAGGGCATGCCCTCCAAGTTCAGGGAAGGTCGCTCGTGCCACTGGGCAACCTAGTGTGTTTTCTTTTTGTGTATTAAGTTTGTCCTTTAAAACATCCTTTGCTTCAGTTGTAAGACTAAAACCATTAAAGAGTGTGGTAACTTTTAGCGCTTGTCCAATCAGACTTGAACCAAGCTTATCGGCCTCAACTGAAGCATCAGCATAAGTACCATTCGGTACTTTTGCGAGACGTACGAGGGAGTTCTGAAAATTGCGGTTCATCAAAATGTGAGACACTTCGGTAAAATCTATCTCAAGATCTATGTCATTGGCCTCGCTAGGAGTTAGGTTCTTTTGTTCAACGAGATACCGCAGCACTGCATTAGCTGGAAAGATCACACCAGACTTGACACCTTCTCCAAGCACCTCATTAGGAATTGAGAAGTGAGTTAAAGCACCTTGTAGTGTTTGCGCGTGAAAAAGACCGTTTACCGCGCCCAGTGCAATTCTATTCTGCACATATGAATCGAGAAATTTTTGTCTCCCAAAATTATCAACTGTCTCAGTAATCACCAGTCGGAACTTTTCAAAATCGGTGAGTCCGGCCTCTTGATCAATGAGGGTGCCGTAAAAAGTTGGGAGCGGGAGGTCATTAAACGCGGTATTTCCAGCATGGTTCAATATCGGTCCAACTTCGGTAAGCTGCATTTCTGGTCTTGAGGGTCGAGAGAGCGTCATAGTATCTATTTATTATATCATACTTTATCAATACATGCAAAATCTCACCTCTGTACTGACAGCTTTTCGTTAAGAGATACTGCACAGACAGCAGCTACATTTTTCAAAAAACAAGAAAACAATAAATAAGCAAAATTGCAATATAAAAGTAAAATTTACAA
>CAYNWE010000073.1:0-6117 GCA_964400855.1 uncultured Candidatus Saccharibacteria bacterium | reverse complement strand
GAGCCTGGCTATACTGTTTAGTATACTAACAGCAGGAGTTTTGCTCGCTAAAAGAGGAAGAAAGAATTATCTTCAGACTGAAGTGTTTTATTTTGCCGCTTTTCATGCTCTCGTGTTGCTGATCACGTATACTCACCCGCTCTAGCGGGATACGACTAATCGATTGGGAGTGCTTTAAATTCACCTGCGGTGTAAACAGTCGCTTGTTCCAATATGAGTTTTGCAGCATCTCGTGCTGCATCGAAATGCATAAATGACCCCACAGGGACGTGGATTTCTTGTTCTCCTATGCGGGTACGACCAAACTGCCCCTCAAGCGACGTTCTGACATCAGTTATCTCGTTCCATAGACCGTTTATATACGGAGGCCAAAACTTTAGTAACGGCCTAGAGTTTCCTCGCGGCGTTTTTATTTTTCGTAACTCAACAAGAAATGAAGGTTGGAGGTTATGGCGACGAGTCAAATTAGCTGCCATTTTTTCTGCATTTTCAATAGAGGTGGTTCGTACGTCTATAAGATGCACCTTAGTATAGGGGACAAACAACGCTCCATCGGAGGTAGTGAGGCTTGAGGTAGTTTTGCGCTGCTTAAGCATTTCAACAGTTGTTTCTGACCCAATGAGTTTCCTGCCGAAAAACCGTGCCCGCCTATCGGGCGGCATATTTGAAAATTGTTCGTCGGGTTGTTTAATTGTCTCGCTCATATCCTGAGCATACTAAACTCTTGCCGACTATTTAAAGTTTTTTTCGAGTTCGAGTAAGCTTGTCGTAATTGCTTCAAACGGCTTTGCGGGGTTTTGTAGCCAGAACACAGCTGCTCGTGTGGCGAGTTTTGTGCGCCACGTTTTTTCTTCGTATATTGTTGTGCTCACGTTTCCAGCATGCGCGACAAAGACAAGGTCATTGTGCTTTGTCATGATGATTACTGCGTGCTCGAGCGTATATGTATGGAGTGCTTCTGCAAGTTGCGGTGAGTTCATGCTGTAGGTGATAGGCATGATTGTTGGGGTATGGATAAATATTTTCTGTAGCTGTGCAAGTGATACGGCAAGTAGCGTGTTTTTTCGGTCAATTACTACGTGCGGTGATTCTCTATAATAATCTGCTGCGTCTTGGGTAATAATGAGGAGTCCTGAGTATTTCTGGCAAAAACTCTCGAGCATCATTGCTGTTTCACTGTTTCGACCAACATCCCCCGCGATAATACAGGCATCTGCCCATTGCGCTGTATGCAGCAAGGGTTCGAGCGCTTGACGTGCAAAACTGCCACTTGGGGTGCTTGGTGCGTAATCTGCTTCTGGAAGCATGTATTTAACAATTCTTCGTACTGCATCAGGCATAAGCACCTGCACACTCCCTACCCCAGCATCAAGTGCGGCGGTGTAGGCTGTCGCTGGCGCACTGAAGCCATGTAGATTGCCTCCGGCGATCAAGAGCTTTCCGGCACCTGCCTTTGATTCCGGACGACTCCAGATAATGTCCGGAAAGAGTGGTTCTGCTTTTTGCTTGAGCCAATAAGTATGATCCATTAGGTACAGTTTACACTTTTTAGTAGACAAGGCTAGTCTTGTAGGTGGTATGACCTATTTTCACCCGGAGTGAGTTCGTAGATGACGTTCTTGCGCTCTACGACAATTTTCCAGCCTTTTTCTTTCGCAACCTCATATAATGTGTCTTCTGGGTTGAACGCTATTGGGTTTTCGACAAAATCTAACATCGATATGTCACCAGCACTGTCACCGACAGCTATGCTTCCCTTTAAGGTTAGGTCATGTTCGTCAATTATTTTTTGCAGGTAGAGTTCTTTGTTATTTTTTCGCACGGTGGCGTCGCCGGTATATCGTGTGCCGTCTTCAGTCCGGTGCCATTCAGTTGATGCATAGGTGTCGAACCCATAGTGTTCAACAAATAGGCTCACGACTTCATGCTGAGACCCGGAAATAGCTATCAGAAAATAGCCCTGGTCTTTCAATGATTTGATGAGATCCCTAGTATATCTATAGACATGCTCGTTGCGTTCTGCAACAACAGCCTCGGCTGCGTGCTCTACTTGGGCAGTGGTGAGTTTTGGCATTGAATAAACGACAGTTTCAACCGTTGCTTCAAGGTAGGCGTTATACATATCTTTATGTCGTCGTGCTCGCCATAGTTTTTCTTCGTTTTTGTGTTTCATGACTTTGTCGCTGTCGAGAAGCCCTTGCGCAACCAAATGTTCAACGACGTCTAGATAGAGAGAGCCGCGATAAAATGTTCCGTCTATGTCAAATACGGCAAATTTGCGACTCATAGATCAATTTCTTCCACTTGATAGGATTCACCATTTTTGTACAGCTTGAGAATAACGTTTTTGCGCTCGATGATAATGTCCCAACCGCGCTCTTTGGCTGCAGTATAGAGTTCTTTTTCTGGGTTAAATGCAATCGGATGTGTCGCCAGCGCGAGGAGAGATATGTCGCTGCTTGAGTCGCCAATCGCATACGAATCCTCTAGTGTTAAATCGTGTTCTTCGATAAGTCGTTTTAGCGTGACGTCTTTGTCTTTATAAGTCAGTATCTTTTCGCCGGTGAATTTACCATCTGCGACTGGGTATTGTGCGGCGACACAAATATCGAACCCGAGCGTATCAGTAAACTTTTGGATGACGTTTTGTGCAGAACCGGATATAGCGATGATAACCCTACCCTCTTCTTTCATTCGTTGTAGTAGATGTGCTGTGTAGGTATATAGGTGGTTTTTCTCTTGTTCGACCACTGCTGTTGCGATGCGTTCATAATCTTTCGGGTCGATAGCTTCTAGTTGTTCGAAAAAGAAATCGTTTTGAGCACGGACAAAATCCCAGAATGCTTCTGGGTGGACTCGTTCTTTCCACTCTTTTCGTTTCTGTTTAATTGTTGCAACGTATTGCTCTGGGATTAAGTTTTCACGCTCCATCACATCGAGTACAGCATGATGGAATACATAGCGGTAGAGCGTCCCATCTATGTCAAAAACTGCCACTTTTCTCTTCATAAACTCAGTTTACAGGAAACGGTCATCAGTTTACAGTAAAAACATACCCGCAATTAACTGTCTACGTATTCACCTGTTTCAATATGTACTGGCCGTTTTCTTGGACGAGGCCGTAAACCATGTCTTTTCGCTCTATAACGATCATCCAGCCGTGCTCTCGCGCCACTTTGAATAGTGCTTGATTTGGGTTAAAGACGATTGGACTATCCACTTTTTCGAGTACGCTAATGTCGCTGCTCGTGTCCCCAACAGCGGTGCTGCCGCGCGTTTCTAGGTCGAACCTCTTAATAATAGCGTCAAGTATTTGTGCTTTTGTTTGCTTGAGTGTATAGATTTCGCCGTTAAGTCGGCCGTCCTTTTCAAGGTAGCTTACTTGCCCGACCCAGGCGTCGAAACCAAGACTACGCGCAAATGTACTCACCACCTTTACTTCTGAACCTGAAATCGCAATTAAAAAGAAATTGTTACGCTTGAGCGTCTGTACAAGCTCTCGTGTATAGACATAGGTGTTAGATAGCGATGTTTTGACAACTGCGTCAATAATTTCGTTATAATCTTCGATGCGCAATCCCTTTGGCATGCCTTTGAACATGATGTCTACTGCTTGCTTCATGTAGTCACCAAAGTTGTCGTCACTGATTCGCTGGCGGTAGTCATGTAGCAATACTTCTATCTCTCGGCCAGGCCTTATGTCGAGCTTGCCGCGCGCAACGAGCTCGCGCACCATCAGTTGCAGGAGGCTGGTACGGGCTATCGTCCCGTCAATATCAAATACCGCAAACTGTTTCCTCATTACTTCTATTATAGCGCTTGTGTTTATTGAAGCGAAACAGAATATAATGGAGGGTAATGGAGCATATTGAGCAACCAAATATCGAGCCGGAACAGCAATCAGTACGATTCCAGCGCTTGAGAGATGTTGCGCTTTTTGCACTCAGTTCAGCTTCTCTAGGAGGAGCTGTGTATGTCTCTACGAGTGTTTTGCATGAAGTGCCGCGCATCGGAGCGAGTCTCGCTGTCGCCGCACTGCCGTTTTCTTTGTTGAAAAAAGACCAACCTAGTCGGTAGGCAGTTTACTGTGGGGTGTACAAACGAGCTTGTTTTGCTGCTATAGCATCGTCCTGCATGATTCTTAACGATGTACTATTTCCAGAAAACGCGGTCATATATGCGAGTCCCGCGTTTGCAATCTCGAAAGCTTTTTCGCGTTTTGCCCACGTCATGGTACCTTCAGTGGGTACTTCTGTATAGCAGTCGTTTTTAAAACCTTGCAAAGCAAGAGACAGGGCTACTATGGCCGCTTCATTTAATTCGATAGTGACAACTTGGTCATCGTTCCAATAGTCATAGCGGTTACCGTGCACTTCTTTCGCTTCTTGTATTTTCTTTCGAATGCCAGCGTCATCTACTGTTAGTCCGATGCCTCCTGCGAGGCCAAACTCGATTATGTGTATGTCTTTGCCCTCTAATTCAACAAAACGGCCTTCAGATGTATCTTTTGGTCTCATGAAACTACTCCTACCTACTCAATAATTATTCTTAACAAGTGTAGCAAAAATCTAGCTTATATTATTCATGAAAAAACAAATCTAATGCGCTAGAGGGCGCGGGACCGGCTTGAATTAAAGTTAGCCAGTGCTTGGTTTTCGATCGCAGCTAGCCTGTCTTCTCCTCCAGCAAGTATCCTAAGTATTTCTAGATTATGGTTTGCGATTTGAAGCCCTTGAACTTCTGCTGCATGCTGGATGGTTCCTTCGGTCGCATTAATCGGGCTGAGGCTCTTGTAGGTTCTTATTGCAAGTGATAATGCGCCAATCATATCAATCTCACTTGAAACAGATATTACGTTTCTACTAGACCAGTATTCAGGCTTTCCTTTTTGTTCAATTGCTCTCTCTATGCTAGAGAGTAAAAACTCGCTTTGTGGCATCTGATCACTGAGGCCCATCGCTAAGCCTTTCTGAAGCACGGGAATGTCTCTACCCTCGATGCCGATGTACACTTCTCCGTTCATATATAGGGGTTTCATACTATTTATCCTTACAACATAAAGTTAATATAGGCAAATTGTAGCATAATAAGTGTTAAATTTCGATGCTCACTGGGCAGTGGTCGCTCCCCATGACGTCTGGGTGGATGTGGGCTTCTTTGATCTTTGGCGCTAAGGTTTTGCTTGCCATCCAGTAGTCAATACGCCAGCCAATGTTCCGCGCCCGTGCCCCGCCCCATGCTGTCCACCAGCTGTAGGCTTCTGTCTGGTCTGGGTGTGCGGCTCTGAATGTATCAACAAAACCAGCGGCAATCATATTATCGAAACCTTCACGTTCTTCGGTAGTAAAGCCATGTTTGCCAACGTTTTCTTTCGGACGTGCGAGGTCGATTGGTTGATGTGCAACGTTAAAATCACCGCAGAATAACACCGGTGCATCCTGCTCAAGCTCAACAATATGTTCTAAAAATGCCTTGTCCCATATTTTATGTCGTAACTCGAGGCGCTCTAGCTTGTCTTTGCTGTTTGGAGTGTAGACGGTCACTACCCAAAAATCGTCAAATTTCGCACTGAGCACCCTGCCCTCAGTTGTTGGGTCACCGAATTTGTCGGTGAAGTCATATTTCGCATTTATAGCATCTGAAAAGCCGTAGCGGACTTCATGTGGCTGGGTTTTAGAAAATATTGCGGTCCCACTGTACCCTTTCTTGTCTGCACTATACCAGTGCTCTATATATTGTGGCAGGTCGACTGGGCTCTGTTCTGGTTGCGCTGTAAGGTCGCCACTGGCTGATGTTGATGCCTGTGGTTTATTGTCAGGCATGTCAACCAACTTTTTGCTTCGCGAATTAGCCGTAGCTAGTCCTTGTCGCAAGAAAGGTTGATTGCCATTGCCTGAAATAAATCCTCGGTTTTCATCAACCCAGCTAGCGTCGACCTTGGTTTCTTGTAAGCACACGATATCAGGGTCGTGTTCTGCAATGAATTTTTGAAAGAGTTCTTTGTTCCAGACGGCGCGGATACCGTTCACATTCCAAGAGTATAATTTCATGATCCTAGCATAGCATATTGACGTTAAAAGCAATTTATGATTAAATATGTCTCTAATGTTTTTAACA
>CAYNWE010000072.1:0-6187 GCA_964400855.1 uncultured Candidatus Saccharibacteria bacterium | reverse complement strand
TCCAATTGCTAACCCTTTTTTTTCTCGCTTATCCATAGCTATTTCCTTCCCTTAAATAATTTCATAATTTGCTGTGCTGCACTCCCAAATGCCGTCGCACGACCTGCATGTTTCAACTGTTCAGTAAATGCTTCGACATTTTCTACTGCTTGCTGCGCGGTATCGCTTGCTATTTTTATCTTTTTCAGCACTTGAATTACTAACACACCTATCACGATCCATACCAAAAGTGAAAATCCTAATGCGACAGATAATATTATTACGAGTATGTCATATGATTCCATACCACTAGTATGGCATGCTAAAGCCGCTCACGCAAATATGCGCGAAGTTCGGGGGCGATCTTTTCATCTTTAAGTGCGATATCTATCAGTGTTTCGATATAGCGCTCAGGGGTACCAGTGTCATGATATTCGCCAACAATTTCTCGACCAAATATCTGTCGTTGCTGTGCCAAAATCTCAATTGCATCAGATATGCGCAGCTCACCGTCAGGTCCTGGAATTTCTCTTTCTAAAATAGGAATAACATCGGGCGTCAGTAAGTAACCTGTCGCCACAGCAAGCTGCGAAGGTGCATCTTCGTAGTTTGGTTTCTCAACGATACCACTCACTTGATATGTAAGCGCATCTAGCTGCGCACCAATTTTTGCGACACCATAACTGCTAATTTCTTTTCCTTCGACCTTACGGAGGGCGACTACCGGACCATTATGTATCGCATAGGCATCAAGTAGTTGCTGGGCAGTCGTACGCTCTCCGGTAAAGAAATCATCTGCAAAAAAGAAAAAGAACGGTTCATCACCAATCATGTGAGCGGCATTTAAAATTGGTCGTGCGTTCCCTTTAGGGGCCCCTTTCTGACGAATATAGATAAAGTTTGCCATCTCGGCAATCTGTCGCAGCTGTTCTGCTAGATCACTCTTCCCTTTTTCATGTAGCTCGTCTTCGAGCTCTAAGCTTCTATCAAAATGGTCTTCAATAGCTCTTTTCGTAGGACCGGTGACGATCACGATGTCTTCAACACCCGCGGCAATAACATTTTCGACAACCAACTGTATCACCGGTTTATCAATAATTGGCAACATCTCTTTTGGCATCGCTTTTGTCTGAGGTAGAAACCGTGTCCCCATACCCGCTGCTGCAATCACCGCTTTTCTTATTGGTTGATTCGCGTTCATCCCTACACCCCCAATTTTGATTTAATAATCCTTTGCACTTCTGCTGGGTTAGCTTTGCCTTTACTCTCTTTCATCACAAGCCCGACCAAAAAGCCAACTGCCTTAAGCTCTCCAGCTCTGATATCTTCAACCGGTTTTGGATTTGCTTCCACTATCTTAGCAACTATCCCTTCAAGCGCGCCTGAATCATTAATCTGTATGAGTCCTTCCGACTCTGCGAATGTTTCAATATCCTTTGGGAGCTCACTTTCTGAAAACAACTTTTCGAGCAGTGTCTTCACGCTATTTGAACTCAACTTACCTGCTTGCGACAGTTCATAAACTGCAGAATAAATCGCTCCTCTGCGCTCACTTTCTAACTGCGAGGCAGGACTCGTCCTCATATATGGAATCTCAACATTCACTATCCAGTTAGCATACATTTTACTTATTGCTTCGTCGACAGACGCAAGTAATGTCAAAAAATCAGAAGATGCTTCAACCTGCGCCTCAAGCAAGCTTTCAACGAGCTGCTTGTCAAATCCAAGTTCGTCAAACTTCTTTCTCCATTCATCTGGGAGCGTCCAGAGAGAGGACTCTATTGCAGCAATGTAGTCATCATCAAGTACAATTGGTGGTATATCTGGATCGGGGAAATAACGATAATCGTGCGCATCTTCCTTACTACGTTGAGAGACTGTTTTTTGCGCGTCGTCGAGCCAGCCTCTTGTTTCTTGCTGAACAGTTTCATTATTCTCTAATAATGCGATGTGTCGCTCTATCTCGTACTCAATCGCTCGTTCAACACTTCTAAAACTATTTAGGTTTTTCGTTTCACTCCTCGTTCCAAGTACTGAAGGATCCTTACTCACGCTCACATTCACGTCGAATCGCATATTACCGTGATACAAATCAACATCACTTACTCCAGCATATTTCATCCGTAGCCAGAGTTCTTTTGCATACGCTTTTGCTTCTGCCGCACTATGCATTTCGGGTTCTGACACAATCTCGAGAAGTGGCGTTCCTGCGCGGTTCAAATCAACAAGCGAGTAATCTGCACCAGTTGGGTGAGTACTTTTCCCTGCATCTTCTTCAAGATGCGCTCTGGTAATAGAGATCTCTTTCTGTGTTCCATCTTCAAGAAGAATAGTAATTTTACCGTTTAGAATTATCGGTTCTTCAAACTGACTTATCTGATAGCCTTTCGGGAGATCAGGGTAGAAATAATGTTTACGATCAAATTTGCTGAACCGCTGCGGCGTTGTACCAAGCGCATATGCCGCTTTTGCGGCAAGGCTGACTGCTTCTTTATTCAAAACGGGCAATGCTCCTGGCAAACCAAAGCACACATGACTCACGAGCGTATTAGGTGCCGCTTCTCGTGCCTCGTTACTCACTGAGCTGAATAACTTGGTTTTTGTACGAAGCTGTACATGACACTCAATACCAATAGTCGGCAAGTAACCTTTCACTAAATATTGCTGTAATTTTTCCATCTATAATGCCCTCAAATCCCGCAAAGCTTGACGAAATGCAACCAATGAATCTTTTACCGTTGATTCAGAAATCTTCGTAGCACCTTCTTGTCGGATTGTATTTGCTAGTTTATGTGCACTCCAAAGTGCATCATTTGCACTAAATTTTGTTTGCGCGCTCACCATACGTTCGCCCATTGTTTTTCCAGATATTTTACGTTTCTTTAGTACTTCATCCAAAAGCATATCTGCATGCACAATTGCATGCGGCCAGTCATCTTTATTGGCACAAAGCGCTTGTATTTCACGCCATTTTTTTACATAATGCGACATTTTTACTCGCTTAGGTAAACTGCGTAAAGCAAAAATCAAAAAAATTAACATGGCAACGGCACTCATACCTACAATCGTGATCATTTCTGGACTCATGAGCTCATTCCCTCTACAGTCATCGACATAGCAAGCAATTCGTAATCTTTTTTAAATGGCGCCATTATCTGCAGGCCAACTGGTAAATTATTTACCATGCCGCAAGGGATGCTTATTGCTGGTATTCCGACTAAATTCGCTGCGACGGTCATGATATCTTGTACGTACATAGCAACTGGATCATGACTATTTTCACCTATTTTGAATGCTGTCGAAGGCGCAACTGGCCCAACCAAAAAATCCACTTCCTGAAAAGCAGCTTCAAATTCAGTTATGAGCTTTGTTCGAACCGTCTGAGCCTTTTTATAGTACGCATCATAATACCCGGAACTGAGCACATGTGCTCCAATCATAATTCGTCTTTTTGCTTCAGCACCAAACCCCTTCGTACGGCTATTGAGATAACTTTCTTCTAGCGTTGTAAATGTATCACTCGCATATTGGTAACGCTGCCCATCATGACGAGCCAAATTACTACTCAACTCAGCAGGCACAACTATATAATAGACCGCTAATGCAGCGGGCAGTGTTGGCAAGTGGACAGTAACAATTTCCGCACCAGCAGATTCCAGCTCTGAAATTTTTTGTCGCACCGATGTTGCAACTTCAGCATCGACACCTTCACCAAAATACTCAGCTATAACTCCAACTTTTACTCCCTTCAAAGGGAGAGACTCAGCGACGTACGATCGTTCATCCCGCTCAATCGTTGTTCCATCAAGTATGTCTGCACCCGCCATGCAATCCAAGACAAGTGCAGCGTCTTCTACTCGACGTGCAATCGGGCCGAGCACATCTGTGCTACTTGCCATAGCCACTACACCACTTCGGCTGACAAGCCCGTACGAAGGTTTATACCCAACAACTCCACAATAGCTTGCTGGTTGTCGTATGGAGCCGCCCGTATCAGTACCCAAAGCAAATGGGGCGAGACTCAATGCCACACTTGCAGCAGAACCACCGCTACTCCCACCAGCAACTCGAGTCACATCATGAGGATTTTTAGTGACAAAATAATCGCTATTTTCAGTCGAGCCCCCATGAGCAAATGCATCCAAATTTGCTTTCGCAACACATATAGCACCTTCAGCCTCTAACCGCTCGATTGCAGTTGATTGATAAGGTGCATGGAAGCCTTTCAGCATCTGACTTGCAGCAGTTGTCTCAGCTCCAAAAACTAAATAATTATCTTTCGCAATAAATGGTACGCCTGCGAGTCGGCCCACTTGCTCACCATTCTTAACACGTTTATCAATTTCATCTGCTCTTTGTAATGCCCGCTCCTCAAGAGTAGAGATTATTGCATTATACGTTGGATCTATCTCGGCAATTCTTTTCAGCGAAAGCGCCACTTGTGCTCGTGCAGTTGTCACACCGCTCAACACATCTTCAGCAATTCGAGCAATAGGCTTCCATTTAAATTCATCCATGTTAAATCATCCTGCCGACTTTAATATAGTTGTCTTTACGTTGAGGCACGAGTTCAAGTAATGCATCTGCTGAAGCCGGCGATGGCGCAACAGTATCATCACGCATCACATTCTGTAGCCTTGAAACCTGGTATGTCGGGTTGAGTCCTTCAACATCTACTTCGTCGAGTCGTTCGACATAATCAAGAATAGCGCTTAACTCAGAAATCATACTCTCAATTTCTGAATCACTCAAAGACAGACGACTTAGATGGGCAAGCTTTACTACTTGTTCACGACTCAGTTTAGACATGTCCCTATTATAGCTGTAGAACCAACTGCTTACAAAGCATTTTTACCCAAGGCTTGTCATATGTCTAGCTGTTATGCAATTTTCGAGTTCACTTCAGAAATCAAGTCACGAAGTTCTGCTGCTTTTTCAAACTCTAAATTTGCACTCGCCAAGTGCATTTGCCGCTCTAGGTCTTTCACAAGATTCCCATACTCTTCCTTTGGTACTTTTCTCAAGTCGAGATGCTTCTTCTTGTCTGTTGCAGATTCTTCTTTGCTCATACGTTCGGCAATAAGCTTCTTGACACTCATAGGTGTAATACCGTTAGCCTTATTATATGCTTCTTGGATTTTACGTCGTCTATTTGTCTCACTAATCGCTGCAGTAAGACTTCGAGTCATCACATCTGCATACATAATAACTCTCCCTTCTTCATGTCGCGCAGCCCTTCCGATAGTCTGTACAAGCGCCGATTCGCTCCGCAAAAAACCCTCTTTGTCTGCATCCAATATTGCAACGAGACTCACTTCTGGCAAATCAAGCCCTTCTCGGAGTAGGTTAATACCAACAATAATGTCATAAACACCCATTCGTAAATCTCTCAATATATCTGTACGATCAAGCGTATCAACTTCGCTATGCAAATACGCAACTTTCATTCCCAATTCTTGCAAATATTCAGTCAAATCCTCACTCATTCGTTTTGTTAATGTCGTCACGAGTACGCGTTGTTGTTTGGCGACCGTGGTGCGAATTTCAGCTATCAAATCATCAACTTGATGCTCAATCGGCCGCACGTCGATAACAGGGTCAAGGAGACCAGTAGGCCGTATAACTTGCTGTGCAGGCGCAGGACTGCGCGACAATTCATAATCTGCAGGTGTCGCGCTCACATAGATTGTCTGATTCATATGGCGCTCAAATTCAGAAAAAGTAAGTGGTCGGTTATCAAGTGCACTCGGCAAACGAAACCCATAATCAACAAGAACCTCTTTACGCGCGCGATCACCGTTATACATTCCTCTAATTTGCGGCATTGTCATGTGCGATTCATCAATAAGTAAAAGAAAATCATCAGGATAATAATCTAGCAATGTCGCAGGCTGCTCCCCAGCTTCGCGGTCAGTCAGATAGCGGCTATAATTCTCTATCCCCTTCACAAACCCTGTTTCCTGCAACATCTCTAGATCAAAATGAGTTCGCTGCTTAAGACGCTGCGCTTCAAGCAACTTACCATTTTTTTCAAAATATGCGACACGTTCTTCCAACTCTTTCTCTATTTTACCCAATGCTACTTTTACCTTTTCCTGCGGTGTCACGTAGTGACTACTCGGGAAGATAGTCATGCTAGTAGGCTTACTCAACACCTCACCTGTCAGTGCATCCATTTTTGTGATTGTTTCTATTTCATCACCAAAAA
>CAYNWE010000071.1:0-6188 GCA_964400855.1 uncultured Candidatus Saccharibacteria bacterium | reverse complement strand
AAAGTTTGCTCGACGGTCGAGTAATACAAAAGACGTTCAAAGGGAATGAACAACTTGATAGTGTTGATTTGAGCTACAGCAACGTGCAGTATCTGTACAACGATGGTTCAAAGTTCTACTTCATGGACAACGAAAGCTATGAACAGATTGAGCTCAATGCTAACGTGATTGGTGAGCAGGCGGGCTTTCTGAAAGAAGGCGACACGGTTAAGGCGATGAAGCTTGATGGCTCTACGGTCAGTGTTGAACTGCCAAAGAACGTCTACTTGGAAGTCACTTATACGGAAGATGTCGTGAAGGGTGATACCACGAGTAGTGTGCTAAAGGATGCAAAGCTTGAAACCGGGATTACCGTAAAAGTGCCGTCTTTTATCAAAGTTGGTGATGTGATTTCTGTCGACACCGATACGTGGGACTACCGCGAACGAAAGAAGTAAGCGATGATAGTAGGGCATGAAAATCTTTTGGATATTCGTGCGCAGTACGAATCTGTTGCACTGAGGATTGGTTGTTTTGACTTGTTTCATCAAGGGCATCGAGCTGGTCTAGATTTTTCGAAGCAGCACGCAGAAGCATTGATTGTTGGGGTGCTTTCAGATGATGATGTTCGAAGACGTAAGGGACCTGATAGGCCCGTAGAAACGTGTGAAATACGTACTCAGGCGGTAAATGAGTATAATGCAGTCGATTATGTTTTAGCGGTCAGCGGTACACGTCAGGTATTATCATTAATAAACAAATTAAGGCCTGCTGTGTTGATAGACTCACAAGAAAACAGACGTAGGAATGCTATGTCTAGGATGTTATTTCCTCTTCTTGGGATTGAATACGTGCTTGATACTGGGATGAAAATAGAATCAACAACAGATATAATTGCTCGAAGAGGGAGGATTCAATAATGCAACAACGGCTTGATAAAGAATTAGTTGCGCGGAAGTTGGTGTTGAGCCGGTCACAGGCTGAGAGCTATATCAAGCTAGGGTCTGTTCGAGTGAATAGCGAAACGATAACAAAGCCAGGGCATATTGTTTCTGATGCGGATAAGATTGTGGTAAAGAGCGAGCAGTATGTGTCACGAGCTGCGTTGAAACTTGCTTCTGTTGCGGAGATTTTTAAGCTCGATTTTGCTGGTGCTGTGGTTTTAGACATTGGAAGTAGTACCGGTGGTTTTACTGACTACGCGCTTCAGCATGGCGCTCGGAAAGTGGTGGCGGTAGATGTGGGGACGAACCAGCTCCACCCACTCTTGCGTGCTGACAGTAGGGTTGAGCTACATGAAAAAACTGACATTCGTGCATTTATGACAAAAGAAAAGTTTAGCTATGCAGTCGCGGACGTGTCGTTTATATCGCTCACCCAAATTTTACCTGCCACCAAGAAGTTGGTGCAAAAAAATACTATATTAATCATGATGTGCAAGCCACAGTTTGAAGCGGGCAGGGACCAGATAAACAAAGGCGTGGTGAAGAATAGTGCCATCCGCCGTCAAATCTTGAAAGACTTTGAATTCTGGCTCGCTAAAAATGGGTTCGTCATCCTCGACAAGGCTGACAGCCAAGTTGCAGGTACTAAAGGGAATGTTGAGAGATTTTACAAGTTGAGGGTAGCTTAGGGGTGAGCAGTCGGAGTCGGCGGATTTATTCCGCGACCCCGCACGTTGAGAGGGGATATTCCCCTCTCAAGAGGTTATAGTATTGATCGTAGTGTGTCGATGTCGTGGATAACCAACTTGTGGTCAACGACACTGATATAGCCTTTTTTGCGGAGCACGTTAATTTCTCTACTGGTTGTTTCGCGCGTCGCGTTCACGGAACTGGCTATGTCAGATTGTCGGAATGGTGCATGGATTGTCATGCTGCCGTCTTTGTTCAAAATACCGAAGCGTTTTGCGTTGGTAAGCATGAAAGAAATAATGCGCTCGCGTGCGGTGCGATAGCTGAGTGTGATAACTCGCTCTGAGTGTAGGCGATACGCCTCTACCGCCATGTCGAGAATCACCGGCATGATGTCTGGGTTGCGGTCGAGAAAGTCGAGGTAGTCTTTTTTAGGCACGCGCCAGAGCGATGTTGCTTCCATTGCTTCGTAAGTTACTTGGCGATGGTCGCCAGTGAAAGCCCAGATAAGCGGGAAGACATTGCCGCTCCCACGAACAAGCAGTAAGTTTTCTTCGCCGTATTTGGTAATCATGTATGCTTTGACGAAGCCCCATTCAATCAGGTAGACACCGCCCGGTTCTTCTTCAGGTCGGACAATAATTTCACCTTTTTTATACTGCAAGCGAGTATGGGCTCGAAAAAATGAGTCAAGTAATTCGCGTTTGAATGTTTGGGATGCCATGTCACTATTGTTTCAATATCACACAAAAAAGGCAAGCGTGACATAAATCACACTTTTATAGTGTCATTGTTTACAGACTTATCTGTGATAATGCGGTGTAATGTAAGGGTCACCAATGAGTGAGAGGAGACAACAACATGATTACGCATAATCAAGTGCTTGAGCAGTTGCATGAGCTACGGCTTAAGTTTACGTTTTTTGGCAAAGCTGAAGTCAGGGAACTCGCAAAAATATTGAATACAAATGAACAGATTCAACACTGTAACTTCGGGTTTTATCAGGGCGGGTCAGCACTGCTTGTTGCAACCAATATGCGCTTGCTGCTCATAGATAAGCGACCGTTTTTTCTAAACTTGGAAGATATACGCTACGAAATGATAAATGAAGTAGATTTCGCCGGGCGCTTGCTTGATGCGACGGTAAGTCTGCACACCGGGAATAAGCGTTTAGCGTTTCGGTCGTTTTCTGATGCTCGACTACGGCATATGTGCCAGTTTATACAAGACCAGATTACCAAAGCACGACAACTCGAACATATGGGCGAGCATCTGCGGCCAGCAACCGGTGAATGGCGCCCGTATTCTATGTTGCTAAGCAGGCCACGAGTGCAGAAATATTCAGCGCCACTTCAGCAATAGTGACTGGTCGTGGTACGCTTAATAATGAGATGAATAAGAAAAAACTATCTCATGGTGTGATGATTATCGTGGTGGGTGGGTCACTCGCTTGTGTTTTGTATGTCTTGGTGTGGTTTTTTTTGAATACAAGATCTGAACCTTCGTTAAGTGTCATAGAGCCACAACCAACTCAAGCAGAGACGTCGCCAGCACCTACGCCTGAACCTGCACCGGTCGAAGCAACTCCAAAAGTAACATTTGATAAGACAAAACTACAGAACGTACTAGATGATTGGTATGCCTCAATCCCAGAGGGCAGTCGTGCGAGCGTGGTGGTGACCGAGACTGACGGTACTAAGCTAGCCGAAGTGAACCCTGATGAAAAATTCTTTACCGCAAGTATTTATAAACTATATGTTGCGTATGAAGGCTACCGTGCGGTAGATGCCGGTGATTATAAGAACAGTGAGAAAATGTCGGGGACGAGAAGTGTCGAGACGTGTTTAGACGTGATGATTCGTGAGTCTGACAGTCCGTGTGGGGAAGCGATGTGGGTTGATTTAGGCAAAGATTTTCTTGATAGAAAAATGAACGAATACGGGCTTGAAAATACATCAATGGTCAGTTTATCTACGACCGCTGCAGATGCTGCAATCATGCTCAGTCGTATCGAACAAGGCGTGGGGCTATTTGCTGACTCGCGCACGAAGTTTCTTGATTCGATGCGTGACCAAATATATCGCGACACGCTGAATAAAGGGTTTTCAAATACAGTAACTGTCTATAACAAAATTGGCTTTAACGAAAAGTTAGAATACCATGACACGGCAATTGTTGCGCTCGCAGACGGGCGCAAGATCATCGTGTCAGTGCTTACAAGCGAAGTGGGGACAAGGAAAATAGTTTCACTCGCAGCGGCTCTAGAAGCAGCGTTTTAGCGACGTTTTTTGATTTCTCCAAGATGTGTATGGTGAAATGAACTGTGCTGTTTGAGCCCGTAACCAAGTGCTCGGTCGACAGCAATGTGGAATATCCAGCAGTAGCCGATCACGCTCACAACTTCTTGTGAAAAAAACACGCCACCTGCAACCATGAGTGTTGGTATGGTGAGACTGTGCATGACGTTGTACATACGTGCACCTGTCTTTGCGTCTTTGATGTAGCCGATCATGCCGGCGTCAAATAGTAGAAACGTCGCAGGCAGCACCCATAAGCTAAAACCGGATTCTCTAGTGAGTACTACTATGAGGATAGCGAGCGCGATAGCTTCTAGCTTGAGATGTTTTACAAATTTTTCAAAATCTTTCATGTTCAGAACCCACCTTATCTACACGTTAAATTTGAACTCGACAACACATATGAGACACCACTGCGTGGTTTCTCTTCGCTTCGGGCACGGAGTGAATCCGATGCACGGGCTGCTCTTCCGGCGCTACACATTGAATTTGAACTCAACGACGTCGCCTTCTTTCATGATATATGTCTTGCCTTCGGTGCGCATTTTGCCAGCCGATTTCGCTGCAGTTTCGGAGCCCGCGGAGATTAGGTCGTCGTAGCTCACAATTTGCGCTGCAATGAACCCACGTTCAAAGTCGCCATGAATTACACCTGCTGCTTGTGGGGCAGTGGCACCTTTAGGGATGGTCCATGCCCGCACTTCTTGCTCTCCCGCGGTCAAGTAACTTTGCAACCCAAGTAGGTCGTAAGCACCGTGAATGACTTTGAACAAACCTGGTTCTGATTGGCCGTAGCTTTGTAGCATTTCTGTGCGATCTGATTCGTCAAGACCACGAAGTTCGTCTTCTAGTTTAGCTGAGACAAAGACACATGGTGCAGGGGCAATTAGAGATTGTAGTTCATCGAGCTTCGTTTGATTCCCAAGCTGCTCCTCGTCAACGTTGAATAAGTATAAGATTGGCTTCGCAGTCATAAGCTGAAGATCGCTTAGGTGTTCTTGGTATTGTTCAAGCAGTTCAGGGTTTTTCCAGAGAGGATTCCCATCATTTAAGTGAGCACATATCGTATTCAAGGTGTCGGCGACTGGTTTCAGTTTTGGGTTGGCACGGGCTTCTTTTTCGGTGCGCGGGAGCCGTTTTTCAACGGTTTGTAAGTCAGCTAAAACGAGCTCTGTAGCAATGACGTCGATGTCGTGGAGTGGGTCTTTTGAGCTGTCACTACGTAGTACATTGGGGTCTTCAAAAGCTCTCACTACTTGGCAGATAGCGCTACAAGATCTGATATGGCTTAAGAATTGGTTGCCAAGACCTTCGCCTTTACTCGCACCTGCAACAAGGCCGGCGATGTCGACGAAAGTGACAGATGCAGGGATTATCTTCTTTGATCCGTATAAATCGGCAAGCTTTTGTAACCGTTCGTCGGGAACAGGGACGATGCCCGTGTTTGGTTCAATAGTTGCAAAAGGGTAGTTGGCAGCTAAGATATTGCTGTCAGTAAGTGCATTAAATAATGTTGACTTCCCGACATTTGGAAGTCCAACAATTCCTATAGATAAACTCATATGAAACTAGTATAACAGAGGTGGGTAAAAATTGAAGGTATTTATTGACTTGACTAGGTAATAAGCATATGGTTACATTGACAAATAAGCAATAATTTGCTATTATATATGTAGTTAGAAGTAAAAAATAAAAATCGAAACAAAGGAAGAACTAATATGGGCGAATCATTAAGCACTCAGCCATTAAATCCAGAAGACGATAAGCTTGCGACGAATTTTGCATTGGTCGAAAATATGTATGGCACCGATATAAAAGGTCATCTTGACTGGGCTAGATCATACGATAAAATTGGTGATACCGACGCCGCTGAAGACGCTAAGTTGGCTGCCGATGAGGTTGCAGATAATACTGACCGTGTCGCAAATCTTTGGCGTGCACAACAACACAAAAATGAGCATCTTGACCAGTACATCGAATCTGCACGCCTAGAAGCTGAAGCCCAGGGCGTACACATAAATATTGAACCGCCAAAAGCCGTCTAACTAAAAATCTAATTCTATTACAAACGCGGCAGAATAGCCGCGTTTCGTTTGTGTTTCTGGCATTTTGAAGGTGGTGGAATAAGGTGCGGTTATGACTCCGTTATCCCGATGGATAAACTCGTAAGTGTTATTTTTATCAGATTTTGCGGATTTAGCATCCTGTTTAATCTTTAAAATAGTGATTGGATGCTCGTGTATTGTATAAAAAGTCGGATGATTTTTTGATTAATTTT